>NZ_JBFTLD010000204.1:0-12163 GCF_056396265.1 Allobosea sp. 05T422_2
CCGTGATCGTGACCGTGGATCCAGAGTTCAGGCCGTGATCGTGACCGTGGATCCAGAGTTCAGGCTGAAACTCTTCAATAATGTTGCTGAGGTCAGAAGCGAAGGCAGGCGTAAGCGGGCTGCCCTGATACCGCGACGCGATCGAATGTGGATGGGGGGCGTGGTGAGTGACCACGACAGTCGGGCCGCTGTGAGGTGTGGCAAGCTCGTGCCGGACAAACGTCAAGTCCCGCCTGTGTTCTGCCGCAGCGTGCCATGGCATGAACCGGCTATAGTGCCCTCCCTCTTCCCGATAGCGAATGAGGCGATGATCATTCAGCGTTTGGCCGGCATAGACCATGGATGGCTTCGGCGTCCCGTACAGCCGGTAATCGGTCCATAAGATGCATCCGACGAAGCGGACGCCGTTGATGATGACCGTCCGGCGAAAAAGCAGATCAACATCGGCGAGCGCGGCCGCCTCCGCGCCCTTAGCAAGATTGGATTTGAATTCGGTTCCGTAGAACTCGTGGTTCCCTGGAACGTAGACGATCGGCCGATTTTGCAGCGGTCCGATTTCCCTTTGCGTGGACAGCCACTGGGCCGCTGCGGAAATTGGCTGACCGATGTCGCCGGCGAAAACGGCGACGTCGAATTCGGGCATTGGGGCTGGAAACTCGAACTTTCCACATTCGAGATGAATGTCGGAAATCACTAGCAGGCGCATTCTATGTCCATTCGAAGATGGCCGCGCGATCGAGCGGGCGGCCGAAGTTTTCAGCCTGCCTTGGCAGCGGCAATTCGGGCGAAGAGTTTGACGATCCTACTTGGCGCATAGATCGATGGCCGCGTGGCATAGGACGCTTCGAACTCGGCAATCGGCATTGCGGAGGCGCCTGCGGCGATGGGGCCCATCACGTCGGCTTCGCGGCTATCGCCCACAAACAATATCTGTGACAGCTTAAGTTCGAGCTGCGAGGAAACCAGCTGATAGATCTCTTTCTGTGGCTTCATCAGCCCGCTTTGAAAGGAAAGAATGAACGCGTCCGGGAAGCCCGGGAGGCACTCGATCAGCGCTTCCTCGTATGGCGCCGCTAGATTCGAGCAGATGGCGATTTTGAGCCTCGCCCTTCGCAGTGCAGCCCAAACCCCATCCATGCCCGGCCTTGCCCGGGTCGAAGCGCACTCGGCCTTGAGATCGGCCTCAAGCTCCGCCAACTTGTCTTCATCAATGAAGGTGGCGATCTCGCGCGAAAGCTCGCGAAGGCCGAGCGGCTGAGTAAGCGCCTGCACGGCGGCGGCTCTTGAAGGCTCGCTCGCAAGAAGCGCATGGAATGGTTGCCGCTTATCGGTGATCTCGACAACGGTGTCAAAGGCATCGAAGCAAATCGCGCGGATCTCAGTCATCGAGTCTCAGTGCCACTTTATGTCGTCGACGGTGTACGGCCGAAAGTTCTCGTCAGCTTCGTTTGGGGCGATGTGACGGACGACGCCTGACAGGCATTGCCGAACTTCCATTTGACGTTCGAACGACACGCACAAAAGTTCCATCGGTGCCTGCCCAGCGAACGGTTCGGCCTCAATTGGGCGCAATAGCCAACGCCTTTCCTCCTCGGCCGTTCTCAAAAACTGCCGCAGGTCGCCAAAGACTCCTAAGATCGCCGAAATCCGCATCATGGTGTCTGTTTCGAGAACCAGCGGCTTGTGCCATCGGGAGAGGCGAACCCAGCGGTGAAATTCTCGCTGCCTGCAGCCAAGCAGTTGAAGCTGTCGCCGCTCTGGGAGATCCCATCGCTTCGCGATGTTGACGAACACGCGCATGACGGAGCCGCTCAAGCGCGCCCGCTCTTCGTCGGTTGGTTCTTTCATGGTTCGGCACCTAGGAGGAATTGAGATCCGTTCTATCCGCGTTGTAGCGACGTGGGCTTCGATTTAGATACTATAATACCTAGAAATGGAAGAGGCGCTCCGCTTCGTTCAGTTCATGGACGTTCGGCAGACCTTCGGGAAAAATATGCGGAGAGCCCGCATCGCAGCCGGGCTGTCTCAGGATGAAATTGCGGTACGTATGGGCGTGGAGCAGACCTACGTCAGCGGGCTGGAGCGGGGGGTACGCAACCCCACTTTGACGACCTTAGAGCGTGCAGCGATCGCGCTGAACGTGAAGCTCAGGGAGCTGCTGGACGAGTGGCCTTGCTCGTAATTCGGAGTCACAAGCTGGTTTGACGCAATAACTGCCGCAAAAAAAGTGCTCGACGGGACGTCCCGCGTCACTTCTTGCGCCCTCGCCCATGCGGACAAATCGGGTACTCGAAGCCGTCGAGGTCCTCGTCGGCAAGCGTGAGATCTAAGGCGAACGTTCCGAAAAGATGTTCTCCGACGGCAAGCACCGGGTCCGCTGGTCAAATTACAACCGCGTCGAAGCAATCCCGATTTACTTCCGGCGCTGCGTTACCACGCGCGCGTGAGCTTTTTGTCCGGCGTCTTAGACATCCAGCCGATGGTTCATCGCAACGTTGCCGCAGCCAGCGGCGCTGCGGCTCCCGCGACGTGTTTTGACGACGGTGGATATGCGGCGTGCAGACTGTCGACCCCACCCAACTTCGCCTGTCGGCTTTGAGCAACTAGGCCTCTGGGCAAGGATTGATTCTACCAATCTGCCCTTAGACGCGTCAGGGGGCGTCACTTTGCCATCTCCTGACGCGTCTAGGGCATATACTCCAGTTGGCCTGGAGCGTGTCCGGAAATAGGCCATGAGCATTCCGATAAGCCAATGATATTTAATGGCTTTCCTGCTCTGATCCCAACCTTTAAGTTTCAGACTCGGCAAAAGCTCCACATAGGTAAGAATCCATTAACGTTAAATGGCTGGACGCCCACAGAGAATCGTGGCGTAGCTTGTCGGGCAATGGGCGCTAAAACGCCCTTAACCCGACAATGAGGACAAGAAGCGCCAATGGCCGACCCCCTGGCGAAGGATATCCGCCATAGTGAAGCCGCGGAGCGCGTCTGGCGGCACGCTGGTGTCCTGTCACGTCAGCTGAATGTCTTGCGTGAACGGATGTACCCGCCTCACGCACAGAAGCATTTGCGACACTTTCTAACGAATGAGGTGTCGAAGCTTACCTCCATTCCTGACTCGACGCTGAAGCTGATGTCGAACGAGGGCAAAGGTCCCCTGCCCGCTCGGCTTGAGAACAATCATCGGGCTTATACGCTTGCGCAGGTAAATGAGTTGCGGCGCCTGTTTGCCCAGCAGAAGCCTGCGGAGGCACTGCGTTTTTTGCCTCACCGTCGCCGCGGCGAACACCTGCAAGTTATCGCGGTCGCGAACTTCAAAGGCGGTTCGGCGAAAACCACCACGAGTTTGCATCTGGCGCACTTTCTCGCCCTTCAGGGCTATCGGGTGCTGACCATAGATCTCGATCCCCAGGCTTCACTATCTGCGATGTTCGGTGCGCAGCCCGAGATCGACGTTGGCGACAACGAAACGATCTGGGCGGCATTGCGATACGACGAGTTGCGCCGGCCGATGCGCGAGATCATCCGGAAAACCTACTTTGACGGCGTCGATCTTGTCCCGGGCAACCTCGAAGTTATGGAGTTCGAGTACGACACGCCCCGTGTGCTCGCACGAGGAGCAAAGACAGACAGCTTATTCTTCGAGCGTCTCGGCTTGGCCATCGACGAGGTGGAAGCTGACTACGATGTTGTTGTTCTCGATACGCCCCCTTCCCTCGGCTATTTGACGCTCGGCGCGATCTACGCGTCGACGGGTATGATCGTGACAATCCATCCAGCGATGCTCGATGTGGCGTCGATGAGCCAATTCTTGTTGATGATGGGTGACCTGATCAATGTGATCGCCGGCGAGAATGCCACAATGCGCCAGGATTTCTTTCGCTATCTGGTCACTCGCAACAATCCGTACGACAAGCCGCAGACCGAGATTGTTTCGATGCTGCGGACGTTATTCCCTGATGACGTCATGACGCCGACGGCAGTCGAAAGCACTGCGGTTGAGGCGGCGGGGCTCGCCAAGCGTAGCATCTATGAGCTCGAGTCGGGGGAGATCGGCCGAGATGCGTTCAAGCGCGCACGGGAGTCGTTCGACGCAGTTAATGAAGGAATTCTGGATCTGATAAAGCAGACCTGGGGGCGGGCATGAGTAAGCCGCCTCGCCGCTCGATCGTCTCCAGCTTTGGGGCGCTCTCGCTGACCGCGAGTTCCGCCGCAGGCGAAACGGATCCGAACCTCGACAGCGCGCTGAACACCCCGCCTCCGAGAGTTCCTGCGGGAGTAATCGGAGCCACACAGCGGACGCTATCCGATATTCGCGAGGAGCGCGATCGACTCAAAGCATTGGTCGAGTCCGGGGCCGCTGGCCTTAAGGAACTTGATCCGGCGCTGATTGACCCGTCGCCGTTCCCTGATCGGTTAGCGGACGATTCTCCTGTCGAGTTTGAAGCCTTTCGAAAGACGTTTCTGGAAGAAGGACAACAGATCCCAATCCAGGTTCGGCCGCATTCGGAGCTGGAGGGGCGCTACCAGGTCATCTACGGACACCGTCGTGTCCGAGCTGCACGCGACCTAGGTGTCCMGGTAAAGGCGTTGGTCCGGTCACTTTCTGATTCTGAGTTGGTGGTTGCACAGGGCCTCGAGAATGGCAGCCGCCAAGACTTGACCTGGATAGAGCGCGCCTTGTTCGCGTGGCGAATGGAGAACGCGGGGATTAAGCCTCGCGACATCAAAGCGGCACTGTCGTTGGACGATCAGGAGATGGCGCGGATGCGTTCCATCTGGCGCGCGCTACCCATCGATCTGATTACGATGATTGGTCGCGCGCCAAAGGTCGGGCGGCCGCGTTGGCTTGAGTTGGCGGGGGCCGTTGGGGAAAAACCAGCGCTGCTCGAACTGGCTCGGAAAACCTTGTCAGCTGACAAGGTTTTGGCGCTGCCCTCTGACGAACGCTTTCGCGAGGTTCTTGGGGTTTTGCAGCCATCAGGTTCGCCGGCTCAGACAGAAGTCGCGCTGCTTGCCGGGTCCGGAGACCGACTCGGGCGAGCGAGTTTTACGTCCAAAGAGGTGCGCCTCGTCGTTGATCGAGCTCATGCGGCTTCATTCGCAGAGTTCCTCAGGGGCGAACTGCCTTCACTAATGGACCGGTACTTGAGCCAGGCCAGTGCTGCGAAGGACGCCGGGTGAGGAGACCTTGTCAGCTGGCAAGGTTTTGAAACGCTGGGAATGAAGGAGAGCGAATGGGAGCAGCTAGACTAGGTCCGACGGTGTGGAGTTCTCGACGGCCTGGTCAACAACGAAGCTAACGGCAGTAGGCAAAGAAAAAGGCCCCCGAAACGGTGTTCCGGAAGCCCTTCTCATAGTCGGCAACTTGAGAATCGCACTTCCCTGAATCCCCGTCAAGAGTCCCATTGGGATTTGAGCGCCTTTTCGGCGAGCGGACTTCTTTTGCCCTAATCAGGCGAAGACCCATGGAAAAAAGACTTTCGACGACGCCCTTTGGGCGGCGAACGCTGACGCTTGCGCATGTTGCAGGCCAAGTGATTGCAGACGCTTGCCCGCCCGCCAAGGCGACTCATAAATGGAATGTGTTTCGTGACATCTGCACGGCGAAGACCCGGGTCGGCGTGTCCGAGCGGGCGCTTGCCGTCCTAGATGCCCTTTTGACCTTTCATCCAGAGACCGTGCTGACTGGTGAAGGGTTGATCGTCTTCCCGTCCAACCACCAACTCTGTCTGCGCGCCCATGGTATGGCACCGGCGACACTGCGCCGGCATCTTGCTGTCCTTGTAGATGCGGGACTCATCGTTCGCCGCGACAGCCCCAACGGCAAGCGCTATGCGCGCAAGGGCAGCCACGGCGAGATCGAGCTCGCTTTTGGTTTCGATTTGGCGCCGCTGGTCGCGCGGGCCGAGGAGTTCGAAGCCTGGGCAGAAGAGGTTCGCGCTGAAGAGCGGGCGCTGAAGCTTGTACGAGAGCGCATCACGATCTGCCGTCGCGACCTCGCGAAGATGATAGCGATGGGCATAGAAGAGAGCATTCCGACCCAACATCAGGGGGTAGGTCCCGCTAGCTGGGCCGATATTCAAGGCGTACTGCTCACCCTCCTCGCCCGGTTGCCACGGAAGGGCTCGGCGGTCGTCCTGGAGCCGTTAGCGCAGCAGCTTTCGATGCTTGCGGACGAGGTGCACAGCCTTCTGGAAATGCACGTTAAAAATCAAAATATGAGCGGCACTGAGTCTCATATTGAGCGTCACATACAGAATTCAAAACCAGACTCCCTCACTGACTCTGAACCTAGCTTTCGAGAAAGCAGGGGGGTCGCCTCGGAGGGAGAGCTTGAAGCGACGCGCCTGCCAGTTCGCGCTTATCCCTTAGGGATGGTGTTGGACGCCTGCCCGGACATCATTGATTACAGTCGTGGCGGTATCTCGAGTTGGAGGGATTTGGTGGCAACCGTAGCGGTGGTCAGGCCTATCCTCGGAATTAGTCCGAGCGCCTGGGCCGGGGCACTGGCGGTCTTGGGAGAGATAGAGGCATCGATCGTGGTCGCCGCCATTCTGCAGAAGGCTGAAGCTATCAACAGCGCGGGGGGCTATCTGAGAAACCTAACGCGGCGAGCCGAGGCGGGTGAGTTCTCATTAGGGCCAATGCTGATGGCGTTGATCGGATCCCGAATGCGCGAAAAGCGAAGTGCGTGATCGTCCGTGGAAGTTCGTTAAGGTTAATGAAGCCGCAGCCTGCCTCGCGTGATGAGGCGAGGCAGGCTGGCTGGGGGAGGGGAACCAGCAAGAGTGTTCATTCGGGTGGCTCGCATCAATCTGGTGAATCGATGATCGCCAATCGATTCACGCTTTGCGTTGGACGTCGTCAGGCCGTGAGGATGAAGTKGCGGCATGGAACACGTGCTCGAAGCTCCTCACTACAAGCTGCAAATGCTGGTCCTCGAACGGCGGGACCAGACGCGCAACATGGCCCGCTTTTATGTCCTGGCCGTCGAACCGACTTTGTTTGACGAGTTCGCGCTTGTGCGCGAGTGGGGGCGATGGGGCAGTTTCGGCCGGCGACGGTTGGATCTGTACGGAGATCTCGACGAAGCGGCTGAGGCGCTGGAGGATTGGCTGGTTAGAAAGACGAAGCGCGGCTATCGCATTGTCAGCACCGCGATGGGAGGAAATGAGCCTGAGTTGGATCAGGGGAGGGCATTTTCAAGCCCAGCTTCGACGAGGTAGCACGCAACAGTCTCTCAATGGCGAAGGCACTACTCGATGAGACATTGCGGTCATCCTGACCTTTCCGGGMATCGTCGAGGTGTACACCGCAGGGGAGGGCGGCTACTACAACCCGACAGCCTTGGTCAGATTGACCTGGAAGCGACCGCGGCGGCGCTTTGTGTGGACGCGCTGGAGCTGAATTCGACAGATTCGAGCCGAGCCTTAGGATGGTCGATCGGGTGCCGGCCTGTCAGGAGCGCAAGCTCTGCCTCGAATAGGGCCTGAGGTTGAAACTGGGCGATTATATTCTGTCAGGTGAATGTGCGACTAGATGTGGCAAAGGGGGCAGAATGGCTCAAGCTGTGAAGGCTCCGCTGCAGAGCGAATCCCTGGTCCTATCCTATATGGACCGGGCCGGCAGGATTGCGATCACTCAGCTGGCGGACGGCTTCGGCATGTCGAAGACCCAGCTCGCCGAAACCGCGGGTCTCGCTCGCGAGACGCTATACCGAGCCGAGCCGAGCGGAGCGGTGCGCGACGGACCCAGGGCCGGCTCCGCGAAATGCTCGAAATCATCAGCTGCGTCTCGGAATGGGCGGGTGGCAAAGAGCAGGCGATGGCCTGGTATCGGGCTCAGCCCCTGCCGGCCTTTGGCGGACGAACCGCCGAGGCACTGGTCAAGGAGGGCAAGGCTGCGGCCGTTCGGGACTATCTCGACCACATGGCGCTTGGCGGCTTTGCGTGAGGTTTGTCGGGACCTGCTACCGGGCACATGATCCGCGCTGGGCTTTCAAGCCGCTGTCGGGGGATGGCGCGGCGATCAGGGGCGCCCGCTTCAACCCAAAGGGGATCCCCGCGCTGTATCTCGGCTTGAGCATCATGACCGCGATCAAGGAGGCCAACCTGGGTTTTGCGCATCGCATCGACGCCTGTGTGTTGTGTTCCTATGAGATCGATAGTGAGGATGTCGCTGACCTGACGACGGAGCAGGGCAGGAGAGAGCATGCGGTCGAGCGCGATGATCTCAACCTTGTGCTCTGGCGCTGGGGACCGGATCTGCCGATCGCGCCGGCGCTGATCACGGCGGGGCAGTTCGGCTGCGGCATGACCGGGTTGGCTGAGCCGCAAGGTGCAGTGCGGCGCCCAAGCTGTTGCGCAGTGAATTGTTGGCTGATCGAGCGATCCGGCCGTTTCGCTTGGCTTGCATTGCCCATAGCTTAGCGGTCGGGGAATCGTAGACGAGGGGCGTGGTGTGATGACGAATCGCGTTGAACTCGCTGTCGAAGCGGCAGCGAAGGCTCTTCATGAGACGGTCCGACGTCAGCATCAGCTGCGCTGGGAGCTGATGACGGAGCGCTGGCGCGCTGACATGAGGGACTATGTCCGCCCCTGTGTTTTAGCGACGTTGAAAGTCGCGGATAAACTCAGCCCACAGCCGCGTCGGCCGACCGTTCCGAGCAGAATCTCGCTCCGGGCCTGAGGCTAAGCTCTAAAGGCCAGCTGCCTTGGTGAGATTGACCCGGAAGCGATCGCGGCGGCGCTGGTAGCGCCGGGTCATTTCGGCACTGGCGTGCCCGAGCTGCTTTTGGACATAGCGCTCGTCGACCTCGGCCGAGGTGGCGAGCCCGGCCCGGAGCGAGTGACCAGAAAACTTCTCGGCCCGTTGCCCTTCAGGAAGGTCGCCGCGCACGCCGGCAGCCAGGGCCGTGCGCTTAACGAGACGCGCCACCTCCTGATCAAGGAGGCGCTCAGGACCGACGTCCTGGCCCTGGCCGGTCACGCGGCGAAACAGCGGCCCGTGTGCGATCCTGGCGAACCTGAGCCAGGTTTGCAGCGCGGCGATGGGGCAGGTCGTGTCCGACGAGCCGCGGCCGATCTCAACTTCCCGCCAGCCATTCTTGCCGCGCAACGTCACAATCATGCCCTTGTCGAGGATCTCGACCCAGCCCCGGCCATCCTCGCTGTGGTCCGGACCAGCATCGAGGCCGACGATCTCCGAGCGCCGAAGACCGCCGGCGAAGCCAAGCAGCAGCATGGCGCGATCGCGCAGGCCACGCAGGCTGGCGCGATCGAGCGTCTCGAGCATGGCGATGACGTCTTCCGGCAGCACCGCCTCTTTCTGGACTGGTGGACGACCGTGGGTGTTTCGGATCCCTGCGAGCACGGTCGCAATATGGCGATCCTGCCGGTCGAGGGGGGGACCGCGCTGAGCGTAGGTCCAGGCCAAGGCAGAGAGGCGGCGTTCGATCGTGCTCACCGTTGACGGCCGCCGATCGCCACTGGCGGTGCCGGAGGCAAGGGCGGTGATGTAGAGCCCGACGACCTGGGGATCGGGCTCCCCAGCCGAAATGCCCTGGCGACGGCACCAGCCCGAAAAATGCTTCCAGTCCGAGGCATAGGCGCGACGCGTATTGGGCGAGCTGGCCGCTTCGACGTAGCGGCGGGCCCGACCGGCAAGATCCTCGAGTTGCGGTGAGAGGACACTTTGCGCAGCGACATCGGGCGCCATGGGAGGTGAGGGGGTGATTGTTCCGGATGACCCCGTGTCGCTGCTCATGACTGCGCCCCTATCAACGGACGTCCCAGGGATTGACGACCGAGGCGCCCATCGTCTCGAATTGGTCTGACCGGCGGCTGACCACGATCATGTCATGCACGATCGCGGTTGCCGCAAGCAGCGCGTCCGCCACCGCATCAGGGGCAGGGGAGGCGATCCGGCCCCACGCGGCCGCCACGCGGTCGCAGACCGGCAGGATTCGATCGTGATGGTCATGGCGGAGCTTGCGCAGCCATTCGCTGAGCTGGGCCGCTTGGTCGGGTTCGCGCGGCCGGTGTGCGGCGATGGCCCGGCCGAGCTCACCAAGCGTGATCACGCTCAGATAGACGCCCAAGGGGTAGATGGCGCGCAGCCAAGCGACCGCCGGCGGTGATCCCGTGCGAACCTCGGCAACGAAATCGGTGCTGAGAAGGTACATCAGACGGCCTCGCGACCGGCCGTCCCGCGCGCGGGTGTGAGCCCTCGCGCAAGCGCTTCGTCCCAGAGCGGCGCGGCCACCAAATCATCGACGAGTGTCGGCCGTGCCGCACGCAGCGCCTCATAGGCTTGTGTGGAGAGGACGACCGCCGCCGCTTCGCCCCGCAGCGTCACGACCTGCGGGCCTTCGCTGCGCGCGCGCTGGACCACCTTCGAAAAGTGGTTCTTGGCATCCTGCAACGGCCACTCCATCGCGCGAATCTCCTAGCTAGACAGGCTAGCTTGATAGGCCCGTCGTTAACCATGTGCAATGTGATCGCCGACCGGACGACCGGAGCGGACGCTCGGTGGTTTCGTCTCGGAGGTTGGTCGGGCGTTCCCGCGGCCAGAGTCAGCATTGTCGGATGATGGCAGGAATGAATGATAATGCAACATTATCATTCATTTTGTCACAATGACAGGCGCGGCGCTTTTTCGTAGAAAGAGTAGCATAAAGCGCCGCTTCTCGCTATGCTGCTGGCATGCTTCGCCGCGCCGCGCCCCTGGCTCCTTTATCCTTGCCCGTCCGGCCGGTGCCCGGCTGGGTGCGGGCAAAACCGCAATCCGATCAGGCGCTTGATGCGGCTTTTCAGGCGGGCGCCAGCCTGGCTGTGCTCGATGCGATTGCCCGTGACACGCCGCCGTGGAGCGGGGTGTTTCGGCAGCGCCTGGCGCTGCAGGCCGCGGCCGCGAGCCTGCGCCTGCTCGGCCGCCGCGAGGATCAAAACCAGTTGCGCGACGTGCAGCTGCTGCGCCGGCCTGGCGACGACCCGGGTCCGGCTGGGCGTGTCCTGCTGGCCTGGCGGCACCTCGTTGCCCGCTCGCCAGATTTTTCGCCAGAGGCGATCGCGCGGGCCGCCGCCGCGTTTGATTTGGCCCTCAGCACGGCGGAGCTCGCGGCGCTTGCCGAGCTGGCCTCTGACGCGGCCCGCTCGGCCCGGGCGGCGATCGTCGCCGTGGCCGAGCTGAGCGAGCGCGTCGTCAAGGTGCGCCCGGATGCCGAGGTCTTGGCGCTCTGGCTGGCTGACGCCGTGCTCGCCCAAAAGCTCAAATGGGTTTTGCCGGTGCCGCTCCGGGCGACGACGATCCTCGATCCTGCCGCACGGGTCGGCCCGACCGGAAAACGTCCGCGCCCGGGCGGGGAGGGCTGGCAGACGGCCGTGGCTCTGGCCTATGCGCAAGCGGCAGGTCGCGCGATCGACCTGGCCGGCGAGCTGGCGCGCCGGGCCGAAATCCTCCAGGCGGCGGCGCCCAAACTGCGGGCGAAAGGTTCTGGTGCGGTGATCGCCGCTTTGCTGAATGATGATGCCTTGGCTGGCTCGGCCGAGATCGGCGGCATCTCGGATCGCGGTCTGCGCCGTCTGTTCGACCGGCTCGTCTCGCTCGGTGCGGTCCGCGAATTGTCGGGCCGGCCGACCTTTCGCATCTATGGGCTCTGAGCCATGGCGCGTCGCTCTAAACCGGAGAGTGCGCTCGACACCGAACTGGCCGAGCTGCCGCCCGAATTGCGCTGGCGCGAATGGATGGGCCGGGTCGAGGCGGTGATCTTTGCCGCCCCGGAGCCGGTCTCGCGCGACGTGCTGGCGCAGCTGGTTGGTCGCGACTGTGCGATCGATCTGATCATCGCCGACATTCGCGAGGAGCTGCGCGGCCGCCCCTATGACCTGGTCGCCGTCGCCGGGGGCTGGCAACACCGGACGCGCGGTGCTTTTGGGCCGGCGATCCGGGCGGTGTCGGGAGTGCCGCAAGCGGCCGCCGGCCTGTCACCGAGCGAGATGCTGTTTCTRTCGGGGATCGCTTATCTGCAGCCGATCACCCGCAGCGAGCTCGGCAAGGTCTTTGGCAAGGAGATGAGCCGCGACAGCGTTGCGGCGCTCAAACGCGCCGGCGTGATCACGGCCGGACCGCGCAGCCCGGAGCCGGGGGCGCCCTATACCTA
>NZ_JBFTLD010000205.1:0-12132 GCF_056396265.1 Allobosea sp. 05T422_2
GGCCTGACCCATGGCATGACTGATCTGGTCGAGACCGATCACGACATCGCCGGCCGCGTATAATCCCGCGATGCTGGTGCGCTGGTGGCGATCGACCTGGATGCAGCCATCATCCGTCACGGCCGCGCCCAATGCGGTCGCGAGGTCGGAATGAACGACCGAGCCAAGGGCKGGATAGACGGTGTCGAAGCGCAGCCGCCCCGCGGCCGAAGACAGGCTCAGGCCATCCTCCTCCAGCCGGAAGTCCTGCGCGGGTCCGCCGATGATGCGAACCCCGAGACCCGCGAGACGCTCATTCAGGGGGGCGGCAAGGCCCTCGGTTCCATCGAGGACAAGGCTGACCCGCGCCGTATACGACCGCAGGAATTCGCATTCATTCGCAGCGCCGGCATCGGAGCCGATGACCGCGACGTTCTGCCCGGTGACCTCGTAGCCGTCGCAAACCGGACAGTAGCGCAGGCGGCCCAGCATGAGCGCCTCGGCATGGAGCGCGTCGGCAATCGGGGGGCGACGGTTCGTGACGCCGGTGGCGAGCAAAACCGAGCGCGCCTTGATGTCGACGTCCCGCCCGTGCGCCCCGAAGCCGGAACCGTCGTGGGTCAGCGCCTCGACGTGGCGATCGACAATCCAGGTGCCGTACCGGATTGCCTGCGACCGCATCCGCGAGAGCAGCTCGCGACCGGAAATGCCTTCGGGAAAGCCGGCATGATTATGGGTGCAGGGGATCTGCAGCGCGCGGCCATGGCCCGCGTCCATGACGGTGACGCTGAGATGAAAGCGCGCAAGATAGATCGCCGCCGTCAGGCCCGCGGGGCCGCCGCCGATCACGAGGCAATCGAGCTGGTCTGACATGAGGGGCCCTCGGCTTGATCAGGCGACGCTTGCGAACGGCAGGGCGGAGAGGCTTGCGCGGCACGGGCGGTCTCGGGAGGACGTCACATCGGCATCTCGCCGCAACGCCCCGTTGACCGTCAGTTCCTCCATAAGGATCGATTGATCTCGGGAATGTGACGCCTGGAGCCACCCGATGAGCTGAACCCGCGCGGAAAAGGCATGGACGAGTTGGGCCGATGCGATCAGCTTCATCATGAACTCCGGACTATCCCAGGGATCAAACGGAGCGGGCAGTGAATTCGTTCCCGGCCGACGCGGGGCAGCCTCGCCTGGGCTGACGGGGCCGTAAGGGAACCTACTTGCCGATCGCCGGTTCAGGAGATGCGCTTGCGCATCGATCGAGCCCGCTGATGCGGATTCGGATGTGGCCTAGCGATTGCGGGAGGACATCGTGAGCATTGTGTGGACCATCGTCATCGGCTTTCTCGCCGGCGTGATCGCCAAATTCCTGACCCCTGGGTCGAACGAGCCGACCGGCTTCGTCCTGACGGCCATTCTCGGAATCGTCGGCGCCTTCGTGGCGACCTATCTGGGACAGGCCCTTCATTGGTACCGCCCGGGGGAAGGCGCGGGCCTGATCGGGGCGGTCGTCGGCGCCATCATCGTCCTGATGGTCTGGGCCTTCTTCTCAAACCGCCGACACAGCGTCTGACACCCAAGCGCAAGGAGCGACCTCATGAGCGAAAAGGGCTTTCCGTCGATGACGGCACTGCTGGGCCTCGTTGCCCTCGCAGGCTACCAGAATCGCGACAAGATCGCCGAGTGGCTCGGCCAGGCCAACCAGCCGACCCCAACCGGTGCACCGGCCGGCGATATCCCGAAAGGCGCGGATTCCGTGCTCGGCAATCTCGGCGGCACATTGGGCGCAGGCGGGATCGGCGGCTTCCTGAACGGAGGTCTGGGCGAGCTGATCGATCGCTTCAAACAGGCAGGCCAGGGCGAGAAGGCCGATTCCTGGGTGCGCCAGGGTGCCAATCAGGATGTTGCGCCGCCGGATCTGGAACAGGTGATCGGACCCGATGTCCTGGCCAAGCTCGAACGCCAGACGGGCCTGTCCCGTGACGAGCTGCTGTCCCGGCTGTCCCGGCAACTGCCTGACGCCGTGGATCGCTATACGCCCGACGGCAGGCTCCCCGCCGCCGGGGCCTGATCCCGCCCCTGCATGACCGGCAGAGCCGGTGACCGTCGACACGTCCAGCGACCGGCTCCCGTCATCGGGAGCCGGTTCGTCGTCGGGGCAGGGTTTCTCGAGGCTGCCAGGTACTGCCAGATCGGGTACTGCCAGATMGGGTACTGCCAGATCTCGTCACGGCCTGGAACCACACTGTCTCGCCTGAGTTGATGCGCAATCGGAAGGAACAGATGGAAACCCAGGAACTACATCGCGGCCGGCTGATCGATCATATCCAGCTCGTTGTCGCGGACCTCGGCGCCTGCCGCCGCTTCTACGAGGGCATCTTCCGCGAACTTCACATTCCGATCGGCGGGACGGCCGAGGATTATTTCTGGGTGGACGAACTCTTCGTCTCGAGCGCGCAGAGCAAGGCGGCGCAGGGCGAGCTCACGGGCCGGCACCATATCGCCTTCCAGGCCAGGAACCGCGCCATGGTCGACGCCTTCTACAAGGCTGGCCTCGACAGCGGCGGCAGGGATAACGGCGCGCCGGGCGAGCGCCCCTATCATCCCGGCTATTACGCCGCCTTCCTGCTCGATCCCGCCGGCAACAATATCGAGGCCGTCTTCCATGGCGAGGCCGAACGCAGCGCTCCATCGGTCAAGATCACGTTCTGAGTGATCGGCAGGTGGTGCCACCCGCGGCATGGGCGGCAGGATGGGCGCGTCGGGGCCTTTCCGAGCCACGGCCGACGCATCATGCCGCACCTTGCTCCAGGCGATTCTTCAGTCTGCGGTTCTCGTCTTCGAGGAACGCCAATCTGGCTTTGACCGGCTCCAGCCATTCCGCGAGCTCGGCCTCGCTGAAGCGCGGGGTGATGTGCTGCGGACAATTCCAGTCGAAGGCCTCGATCGTGATCGTGACAGCCCGTTCGACACGGGCGTCGTAGCCGGGAACCGCCAGCCTGGCCGCCAGTGCGGTGTCGAGGGTCACGTCGACGACATGCATATGCCCAAAGATCTTCAGGCGCCGCTGCTGGGCATAATCCATAAGGAAGAGCGAGACCCTGTCGTTCCCGGCGACATTGCCCGTGGTGATGTATTGCCTGTTTCCGCGATAATCAGCGAAGCCAAGGGTCTTGCTACCGAGAACCTTCAGAAAGCCGATCGGTCCGCCGCGGAACTGGACATAGGGCCAGCCCGTTTCCGAAACAGAGGCGAGATAGAACTCGCCGCGCCGGGCGATGAACGCCTCCTCATCCGGGCCAAGCAGGTGGTTTCGGGGTGCTGCTCCAGGATCGAGCGTTCCGTCGATCCTGGCATATTGACCCGCGCTGCCGTAGTGCTGGCGCGCATTCTTGACGGCCGGGGTCGAAGCGATCTCGAGATATTTGTGAAGCATGCGAGCCTCCGATATCCGAACCGGCGCAGCCGCCGGCCCGGAGGAATTGCGTCGAGCGCAGCAAGGCCATTCACCCCTGCTGGGCCCATTCTGCGGCAAGCCAGCGCAGCCGGCCGCCATCGGACACGATGTGGCCAAGCCCCGGGAATGGCATGTGTGTTGCGGCGATCAATGCCTTCTCCTCGGCCGCGCGCGGGAAGAAGCGGGCGCGCATCGCGCGGGCCGCCGCCGGATCCTGCTCGAAGACGAAGCCGATATCGGTGGCGGCCGGATGGAGGGAGGGATGGAAGAGCATGTCCGAGACCATGAGCAGGCTCTTGCCGCCATCCTCGACGCGCACCCCGATATGTCCGGGCGTGTGGCCCGTCAGGTCGACGATCGAGACGCCGCGCGTGATGCTGCGCTCGCCATCGATCGCTTGCAGCTTCGGATAGAGGCGGATGAACTCCGCCGATGCATCGAAGCTGCTCTTCAGGAAGCCAGGCGCCGTCGAGCGCTTGGCCGGATCGGTCCAGTGGGCGATCTCGCGTCTGTCGACATGAATCTCGGCGTTCGGGAAATTCCGGCGCCCGCCCGCGACCAGGCCGCCGATATGGTCACGATGCATATGGGTCACGATGACCGCGTCGATGCTCTCGGGTCCGACCCCGACGGCCTCCAGGGCGGAGGGCAGCTTTCCGCTCTCCCCAAGCAAGCCGGCCGGCCCTGTATCGATCAGGATTCGCCGCTCGCCGTCCTCGATCAGGTACTGGGTGAACATCAGGCGGATGCCGCTGGGGCGGGCTGCGAACTGCGCCGCCGCCGCCGCTTCGATCTCCTGGGGCAGCCGGCCCACGAAATAGGAGAATGGCATGTCGGCAAAGCCGTCGGTCAGCGCGGTCACCGTGAACCGACCGATCGAGATCCGCGCCAGAGGCGGGCCGGCCCTGGAGGCGATCGGCTGCGCCTGCGCCAGCGCGCCGCCGACGGACAGACCGGACGCTGCGGCCAGGGCGGGGAGGGCAAGGGCGGGGACGGAGAGGGAGAAGGCCCGGCGGGATAAGGCGGTCATTGAAGTCTCCTAAGCTGCGAGGGCAGCCGTCAGGCGCGCCCCTCGCGGGATTGAAGAGGATGCTAGAGCCTTCATTGAAACTGAGCTATTCAGAGAAATCGGGACGTTTCCTCCCGAAATTCGGGAGGATGGAATGGATCGCTTCGACGCGATGTCGGTACTTCTCGCCGTCGTCGAGGAGGGCAGCCTCTCGGCTGGAGCGCGCCGTCTGCGCTCGCCGCTCACCACGGTCAGCCGGAAGGTGGCCGATCTCGAACAGCACCTTGGAACCCGTCTTCTCGTCCGCACCAGCCGGCGGGTCGCGCTGACGGATGCGGGCCGCGACTATGTCGCCGCGTCCAGGCGAATCCTGGAACAGGTCGAGGAGGCGGAACGGGCGGCAGCAGGCGAATACAGCGAACCGCGCGGCGAACTCTCCGTCACGGCGCCCGTCGTCCTCGGGCGGCGCCACGTGCTCCCCGTCGCGGCCGAATTCCTGGCTGAATATGCAAGGATCGACCTGCGTCTGTTCCTGATCGACCGCCATGTCAATCTGCTGGAGGAGCATCTGGATATCGGCGTGCGGCTGGGTCATCTCGCGGACAGCAGCCTGATGGGGACGCGCGTCGGCGAGGTCAGGCGCGTGATATGTGCCAGCCCGGGCTATCTGGCTCGCCACGGTCGTCCCGCCGTCCCCGAGGACCTGCGCGCGCATGACGGCATCACGTTCAAAGGCTTCTCGACCTCCCCGGAATGGCGCTACCGTGGTGACACAGAAGCGCTCTCGGTGGAGCCGCGCACGCGGCTCGCCGTCAACTCGACGGAAGCGGCGGTCGAGGCCGCCGTGGCCGGTCTCGGTGTGGCCCGGGTGCTGTCCTATCAAATCGTCGACGAGTTGCGCTCAGGCGCGCTCGTGCCGTTGCTCGAAGCCTTCGCGCCGGAGCCGATCCCGGTCCAGCTCGTCTATGCTGCCCAGGGGCAGTTGCCCGTCAAGGCCCGCGCGTTCCTGGATTGGGCCGCCCCGCGTCTTCGCGCCCGGCTCGCTGATCTTCCGGTCTGTGCGGAGTGAGAGGGCTCGGAGCTGGCCCCCTCCGATTGAACAATGTCGCATCGGTCGACGTTGCCTCCAGCGCCGAGCTGGTATCCAGCGGTCGGGAACCGTTCGGGCGGGTGAGCGACAGGCTCTGGTGCGGCGCCAGGGCCCGGTGCAGGTTTGAAGGTCGAGTGAACGCGCCAGGCGTCTGCTCGAGGACAAGGGCGGATCGACGATGCCATCCCCGCTAGAGAGCATCACCGTCGAACCGGCCGGCGAGGACAGGGCTGGGGCGACCGCGTCTTTTCCCTATGACACGGCGCTGGTCGAGCGCTTCCGCGCGGCCTTTCCCCGGGCGCGCTGGCGCGATGATCGCCGTGCCTGGTTCGTGCCAGGGAGCACGGCCGAAAGGCGGCTCGATCGCTGGCTGCAGCGGGAACTTTCCGGCGTGCTCGCGCATGCCGATGCGCGCGGCAGGGACGCCTTCGCATTCGATCCGATCGTGAGCGACTATCTCGTCCCGGCAGAGGATCTGATGGTCCGTACGCCCTATTCCAGGACCGTCGTCGCGGAATTGCGCGCCGTGCTCTGGGCCTGGTGGGACGGCGAGGAAAGGCTCTGGCGCATTCCCTATCGCTCGCTGGAGGAACTGCGGCGCCGTTGGCCGGCGATCGAGGAGGCCGCCCGCCGCGCCGAGCCGGTCGAGCGGAAGCGGCGGCGAGACGAGTTGAAGGGCTCGGCAGAGCACCACGCGTTGCGCGCGAAATCCAGGGAGCGGCAGCGCCATCGCTATCCGGTCCTTGCCGATCAGCTCCCGCCCGGCGACCGCCCATTGATGTCTCATGCCGGCGCGCTCGTCTTCACCGAGGTCACGGGGGAGCTGGTCGACGAGGAAAGCCTGCACCAGCATTACCTCTGGAGTGCCGGCGCGACCGGCGATTTCGTCTKGGCAAGCTGGCGCAGGCCCGGCCATGACGAGCTGGTGCGGACATGGCCGGCGCGGCAGCCAGCGAGTGGGGCGGAGCTTGCCCGGGGCTGGTGGCAGCCGACCATCGAGGAGTTACGGGACGCCMGACGAAAGGCGAGATMGCTTGAGCGCGCACAGGCGACACGCAGGCAGCGGCAGATGCAGGGAAGGCAGGAAGAGAAGCCTGTATAGGCAATGCGTTATGGCATTCCGCTTGCCTGGGTCGTCAGGGCCAGGCCAAGCGGACATCGTTCAGGAGATTGCACGCCCTCGTTCATTGGACCTGCGGAACATAAGGAGGCAGGCCGGGGTTAGGCTCCTACCCAATCACCGTCGAGCCGAACACTCATGAATTCAGGCGAAAGCCATTTCCACACCCGCCGCTCCGCTCTCGCGACGCTGATCGCAACCGCCTTGCTTGCGAGAGGGCAGCCTTCGCTTGCCGCACCAGCGCCCCAACCAGGGGCTGCCCGTTTTGGTTTCGACGACGTCGTCGCGCAGGCGCGCATTCTGGGCGAGCGGCCCTTCGATTCCGGTGGCCTGACAATCCCGTCGGAGTTGTCGAAGCTGACCTATGACAGCTATCGCGAGATCCGTTTCCGGCGGGAAAAGGCCTTGTGGCAGGAGAGCGGTTCCGATTTCCGCCTGCTCCCGTTCCATCTCGGCTTTCTGCACGACAAGCCGGTGCAGTTGCATGTGGTGAAGGAGGGCAACGCCATCCCGATCCCGTTCACGACGAGCCTGTTCGAATACGGCAAGGTGCCGGTGCCCAAGCAGCTTTCGCCGTCGCTCGGGTTTGCCGGGTTTGCGGTGACGACCACCCTCAACGATCCCAAAATCCAGGATGAGGTGATTTCGTTTCTGGGGGCGAGCTATTTCAGGCTGATCGGGCGGGGCCACCGTTACGGGCTTTCCGCGCGCTCGCTTGCGATCGACGTCGGCGGCAAGCAGCCTGAGGAGTTTCCCTTTTTCCGTGCGCTTTGGCTGGAAGAGCCGAGGGCAGACAGCCTCGATCTGGTGATCTACGCCCTGCTGGATTCCCCGTCCGTGGCGGGCGCGTTCCGCTATGTCGTTTCGCCTGGCCGTACGACTGCGATGTCGGTCACGGCTACCCTCGTGCCGCGCGTGGAGATCCCGCGCATCGGCATCGCGCCGCTGACCTCGATGTTCCTTGCGGGTGAAGGCGACCTTGGACACCGAACCGATTTCCGGCCMGAAATTCACGATTCCGATGGGCTGTTGATGCAGAACGGCTCCGGAGAATGGATCTGGCGGCCGATCCGCAATCCCGCGAGCCTGCGGATCTCCAGTTTTGGCGACCGCGATCCGCGAGGCTTCGGCCTGATGCAGCGCGACCGCGAATATGGACATTACCAGGACCTGGAAGCGCATTATCACGCACGTCCGGGATATTGGGTCGAACCCATCGGTGACTGGGGCGAGGGCCGGGTCGACCTGATCGAGATACCGACCAACAACGAGGCATTCGACAATATCGTGGCGTGCTGGACGCCGGCGCGGCCGCTCGACATCGGCAAGGCCAGTGAGTTCACCTATCGGATCACCGCCTTGTCGACGACCAACGAGCTCCATGCCATGGCGCAGGTCCGCAACAGCTTCAGCGGTTGGGACATCCGGGAGCCCGATGCCGACGGAATGGGCAAGCAGCGGTTCATCATCGATTTTGGCGATGGCGATCTGGCGTATTTCGTGAGCGACCCCAAGCGTGTCGAGGTCGTCGCCTCGACGACCGCCGGTTCGATCGCCCATACCATCATCGCCGCCAATCCCGCCGCGAAAGGCTTTCGTGTCATCCTCGACGCGACCTTGCCAGTAGGGCAAACTGCCGACTTGCGCGTCTATCTCAAGTCGCGAAACCGCACCCTCTCCGAGACGTGGACGCAGTCTTGGTCGGTTCCTGCCCCTGCTGTCCGAGATGCGCCAGGCCATGTGGTCACTCGGGATTAGAGCTTCTGCCCGAAATGTGGATTGCGGTTCTTTGGAAAGCCGGCGCAAACATGAGGGGCTGGATCATCGGTCTGGATGCGCTATCCCGCCCGATGATCTGACCGGCATCGCTCCGTCCTGGACAGGGTCATTGGCCTGCAGGCGTGAGATCCGATGAAGCTCCTCCCACAATCCCTGCTCATTCGGCCCCGCCTTCTGATTGCGCTGGTGGCGGTGATGTTGCTGACGATCGTGCTGCCGCGCGACTGGGGCTGGGTGACGCGGCTTCTGGTGGCGTGGGACGCGGGCGCAATCCTCTATCTCGGCCTGCTGACGACGATGATCTTCGGCGAGACCGTCGAGCAGATCAGGGCGCGTGCCGCCGAGCAGGATGAAGGCGCGCTCGCCATCCTGATCATCGCCTGCCTGGCGGCCGCCGCGAGCGTCGCGGCCATCGGCATTCAGCTCGCCGGCCTGAAGACCGTGCCGCCCGACGAAAAGACACTGCACCTGGCACTGGGCGCCGTGACCATCCTCAGCTCATGGGCGCTGGTGCATGCCTTCTTCTCGCTGCACTACGCCCATGATTTCTACAGCGATGACGGTGCCGAGGGCGGCCTGGATTTTCCGGGCAAGGGCGAGCCCGACTATGTCGATTTCCTTTATTTCTCCTACACGATCGGTTGCACGTCGCAGACATCGGATGTCGGCGTCACCACACGCGAGGTCAGGACGATCGTGCTCGCCCATTCCATCCTCTCGTTCTTCTTCAACACCACTATCCTGGCCTTCGGCATCAATGTCGGCGCCTCGCTGCTGTCGGGGTCCTGAGGCCGGTCCGGGCTGGCTCTCCGGAGTGCCCATGGCGCATTCCCCGCAGCATGACGGTCAATCGGACCGCCGCAATGGAAGGGGCGGCCTGATGGTCAAGAACGGTTGGGGGAGGGGCGCCGCGGGAGGCGGTTTTCCAAGTAGACAGGCGGTCGATTACATCTCGGTGTCGTAGCGGCAATCTCAGAATTGCTTCTAATTTTGAAATAATGAACGCATGGCGATATTGCATTGGTTGCTGTTCTCTTGGTCATGAAGCGCGCTAATCTCGCATTGCTCGCTTTCCCCTCCCATCGCGGGCAAGCCGGTCGGCGCGGCCTTGGCCGCTGCGCTGGCCGGCATTTTTTTCTGAATGATGTGCTTTGCGCAAAGACGCGAGCGACGGCTGCCTCAAGCGTTGGTCGCTGGA
Source organism: Allobosea sp. 05T422_2 (assembly GCF_056396265.1). Lineage (NCBI taxonomy): Bacteria > Pseudomonadati > Pseudomonadota > Alphaproteobacteria > Hyphomicrobiales > Alloboseaceae > Allobosea > Allobosea sp. 05T422_2. The sequence goes on from NZ_JBFTLD010000205.1 coordinate 9,627, forward strand.
GCGCGCAGAAGTGAGGGCCGATCCAGAGCGAGATACCCTGGCGACAACTCTCCCGTATCCGCCGCGGCTGCCCTAGTTGAAGGCAGCGTATTCGAGCAGCGCGATCAGGTCGTCATCCCGGATGATGATGGCGCAACCATTGGTGTGATCGATGATGATCTCCACGATTGCGCCACCCAGAAAGGCTGCGTTTGCATAGCGCGCAGCCGCGCGTATGCCGKTGAAGGTTGCCGTGGGACTCTCACCCGTCCAGACAGCAACCGTGCAGTTCACGGACTCGAACTGTTCCGCCATGAGCCAAGGATTGATCGTCACCTCTTGTCCCGCCCCGTTCGGCTGAAGGAGAATTATGAATCCATACTGAGGCCATCGGTGACGCTGAGGGTCTCACAACTCGTCGGATGCGTCATCCRACCAAAGTCGATCCTGATATTTGGGCGCGGGACCTTCCAGACGGCCTGCCTGGCGGCGGTCATGCCACGCTGTACGATAGGCCATGCATTCTCGGGACCAGTGTCAGGCGGCTCGCACCGGGCGCTTGCGATGCCGCCCCTTGGCTTTCATATCCTCGACATATATACGATCCATATATGAAACGTATATGGAGACTCCGATGGGCATCGTGAACATCGATGACGACCTGCACGATCAGCTGCGCCGGGCGAGCAAGGTATCGTTTCGGTCGATCAATGCGCAGGCTGCCTACTGGATCAAGCTCGGCATGCTCTGCGAGACCAATCCGGGGCTCAGCTTCACTGAGATCATCGAGCGCGAGCTGAATGCCGCAGGCGTCAAGGCTCAGCCGCTCGCCGAGACTGACGCATGACAAAGCAGCCTCGCGAGCTGGCATTGCTGGCCGAATCCGGGAGGTTACTGGCCTCCGTGTTCGGGATGCTGGATCGAACCGCGCTCGCCGGCCTGTCGACACTTCAGGTCAATGAACTGGTCGAGCACTTCATCGTCCACGATCTCCAGGCCCGACCTGCGAGCAAGGGCCAGTATGGCTATGATTTTGTGTTGAATGCTTCGGTGAACGATGTCGTTTGCCACGGTGTTCCATCGCAATCGACCGTGCTTCGGGACGGGGACATCGTCAATTTCGACATCACGCTCGAGAAGAACGGCTATATCGCGGATTCCAGCAAAACCTATCTCGTCGGCGAGGTGAAACCAGCCGCCAGGAGGCTGGTCCAGACCACCTACGAAGCGATGTGGATGGGCATCAAGGCGGTTCGGCCGGGTGCGCGGCTCGGAGATATCGGCTGGGCGATCGAGCGACATGCCAAGCGGAGCGGTTATTCGGTGGTGCGCGAGTATTGCGGTCACGGCATCGGCCGGGAGATGCACGAGGAGCCGCAGGTCTTGCATTTCGGAAAGCCAGGAACCGGCCTCGCCCTCCGCGAGGGCATGGTTTTCACGATCGAGCCGATGCTCAACCGCGGCCGGGGGAGCGTGAAGACAGAGGCTGACGGCTGGACTGTCGTGACGAGAGACGGCTCGCTGTCGGCTCAGTTCGAGCACACCGTTGCCGTGACGGCGTCCGGCGTCTCGGTTCTGACGCTCCGTCCCGACGAACAAGGCGCAGGGCCAATGAAGCGGCGTGCGCTGGCGGCGGTCGGCTGATCCGGCAGCGCCGCGGAAGCGCCGTCCTGCGTGATCTGATCTGGTCGTCGAAGGCGGATCGGTCGGATCGCCTGCCGCATCATGCTGGGATCCGCGGTCGCTCGCGGTTCAGGTCCCCTTGCGCCTAGTCCCATTCTCTCTCCTGGGATCGGATGTCGCGCAAGGAGTGAACGAGATCGATCGCCTTGCCGAACAGGCGCGCCCTCGGGATCGGGAGCGCGGCGCCGCCGGCGCAGGAGATCACCTCGGCGACGTCTTCATGGGAATTGCCGACGAACTGCCGCTTGCCGCTGATGTGAAGCGAGGACAGGATTCCATCCCCCTGGTGTCTGGAATCGAGTGGAAGCGGGCCCGATGCTTTCTCGGCGTCGAACCAGACCGGCGATCCGTCCGGCAGCGCAAGCTCGGCGAGTGTCGGCAGCTTCTCACCGACCACAGCGGCGACATAGTCCGGCAGCTCGATCACCAGCAGCACATCGACGCAGTCGATGCGGGTCTTGGCCAACGGGTCGCCATCACCGGGAACAGCCMGCCTGATCCGGGCGACCCGGCGCGCCAGCACCTGAACCTGAGATCCGTCAGACAGTGTCAGCGAGATCATTGTCGTTCCCGGGCGCTCGTTTCACGATAGCCAGCCTCAACGTAATGCGCCTGCTGGCCGATACTCAATCACGGCATGATCGTAACCTTAAGGCAGGACGACCTTTGTGGCCCGCCACCGCAGGAAAGCAGCGCCAACCCTGCCGCTACCCYGCCGCAAGACCGCCCGAGATTCCCCGGTCGAAAACCCCGTTCCTGAATAATTGTTCATGGAACCAATGGCTTAACAGATTGTTCCCTTCATCGGCCGGGGGCTAACAGGAGATCGACTATGATCAGGAAG
>NZ_JBFTLD010000206.1:0-19707 GCF_056396265.1 Allobosea sp. 05T422_2
GCCCAGCAGTGAAAGAGCGACAAGGGCGAGCATCATCGATCGCATCTGGTTCCTCCATTGAACGCGCCAGACCGGATCACGCCGGTTGGGCAAGAATGTGAGGAAGGCGCAAGACGGGTCAATCGGCGGGGGATATTGGCCAATGGCGGCCCTCGCGGCATCAGCGCTGCGTCGATTGGCCTTTCTGACATGAACCCGGCGGATGTTCGCGACGGCAAACGGCGGGCGCCCAGACCATTTTCCGGCTGAGTTTCGTCAATGGACGACGCCGATTCGACCGGCCTGATGGCGGACTGCAGGTGACTGGTGCTGAGCCATGGGCGCGGGTTAGGCCCTAGTACGCCAAGTGGTATTCTGATGCCGCGCAGACGCCCGGCCGTCACTCAACCGGCCCGCATGCGCGGAGCGAGTGCGTTCGGCGGCGGGGCGGTCATTGCCTATCTCGCCGACCTGCATATTAATGGGTATCTTCTTGACAATGCCGGCCACCAATCTGGCGGCTCTCGACAAGTATTCACTGGCTGACGCGGTCCGGATTTCGACCTTCCGGTCCCTCTCTCGAGCACCGCGAGCCGCGCTGTGTGATGACCGGGGGGAGAGCGAATGGTTGCCGGGCTGACTGTCGCAGAACGCCAGAGTGCCATCACGATATCAGCGCTTGTCGCCTTCTGCGGGCTCGTGATGGCGATCGCCGGGCACGACGACCTCATGGGGGTTCATGGCGTCATCGTCCTTCTCTGCGGGCTCGGCGGCGTCTTCCTGGTCCTGTCGAAGTATTTCGAGCCGGAGCCATCCGATGAGCGCCTGGCGCACTACTATGATGACCMGACCAAGGTTGGCATCGTGCTTGCCCTCGCCTGGGGCGTCGTCGGCATGTTTTTCGGGGTCTGGGTTGCCGCGCTCCTCGCCTGGCCCGACCTGACCTTCGACGCCGCCTGGGCGAGTTTCGGTCGCATTCGGCCCGTCCATACCTCAGGCGTGATCTTCGGCTTCGGCGGCAACGCGCTGATCGCCACCTCCTTCCATGTGCTGCAGCGCACCACGAGGGCCCGCCTGCCCGATCAGATCAGCCCGTGGTTCGTGCTGCTCGGCTACAACCTGTTCTGCGTGATCGCCGCCAGCGGCTATCTGATGGGGCTGACCCAGTCCAAGGAATATGCCGAGCCCGAATGGTATGCCGACATCTGGCTGGTCGTCGTCTGGGTCGTCTACTTCCTGATCTATATCCGCACCCTGCAGCGGCGGAAGGAGCCGCATATCTACGTCGCCAACTGGTACTACATGGCCTTCATCCTGGTCGTGGCGGTGCTGCACATCGTCAACAACCTGGCCGTGCCGGTCTCGTTCGGCCATGCGAAAAGCTATTCGCTGTTCTCCGGCGTGCAGGATGCGATGACGCAGTGGTGGTACGGCCACAACGCGGTCGCCTTCTTCCTGACCTCGGGCTTCCTCGGGATGATGTACTACTACCTGCCCAAGCGGGCGGACCGGCCGATCTTCTCCTACCGGCTGTCGATCATCAGCTTCTGGGGCATCACCTTCATGTATATGTGGGCGGGCTCGCACCACCTGCACTACACCGCCCTGCCGCAATGGGTGCAGACGCTGGGCATGACCTTCTCGGTCGTGCTGCTGGTGCCATCCTGGGCCTCGGCCGGCAATGCACTGGCGACCCTCAACGGTGCCTGGCACAAGGTTCGCGACGATGCGACGCTGCGCTTCATGATGGTCGCCGCCGTCTTCTACGGCCTGTCGACCTTCGAAGGCTCGTTCATGGCGATCCGGGCCGTCAATTCGCTGTCGCACTACACCGACTGGACGGTCGGCCATGTCCATGCCGGCGCGCTCGGCTGGGTGGCGATGATCACCTTCGGCTCGCTCTACGCGCTGGTACCGTGGATGTGGAAGGTCGATCAGATCTATTCGCCCAAGCTGGTCGAGGTCCATTTCTGGCTCGCACTGTCGGGAACCGTCATCTACGTCTTCTCGATGTGGAACTCGGGCATCATCCAGGGCCTGATGTGGCGCACCTATAACTCCAGCGGCACGCTCGCCTTTTCCTTCATCGACAGCGTCGTCGCGATGCATCCCTACTACATCGCGCGAACGGTCGGAGGCCTGCTGTTCCTGCTCGGGGCGATCGTCGCCTCCTACAATGTCGGAATGACAATCCGGATGGCGCGCGCGCGGACTGCGCCGCAAGCGGCCGATCCCGACCAGCCTGCCCTGCCAGTGGCCGGGCCGGCGCTGCAGCCGGGGGAGTGAGACCATGGCCGAGTTCTTCCATCGCAGGCTCGAACGCAGCGCCATCGGCTTCGTGCTGGCCATCATCGGCGTCTCGGCGATCGGCGGCTTCGTCGAGATCGCGCCGCTCTTCACCATCCACGAGACGGTCGAGACCGCGCCCGAGATGCGCGTCTACACACCGCTCGAAACGGCCGGGCGCAACATCTATATCCGCGAGGGCTGCTATGCCTGCCACAGCCAGATGATCCGCACGCTGCGCGACGAGGTCGAACGCTATGGACCCTATTCGCTCGCGGTCGAGTCGAAATACGATCATCCGATGCTGTGGGGCTCGAAGCGCACCGGCCCGGACCTGGCGCGGCTCGGCGGCAAATACTCCGACGCCTGGCATGTCGCGCATCTGATCAATCCGCGCGAGGTGGTGCCGCAATCGGTCATGCCGAAATATGGCTGGCTGATGCGCAACGAGTTGCGGACCGAGGATCTCGGCCAGCACCTCGCCGCACTGCGCGTTGTCGGCGTGCCCTATACCGATGCGATGATCGCGAATGCGAGCGCCGATGCCTATGGCCAGGCCCACCCCGACAGCCCCTATGCCAGCGGCGTCAGCGAGCGCTACGGCGAGGCCACGACCATGCGGGCGTTCGACGGGCAGCCAGGCCGCCTGACGGAGATGGACGCGGTGGTTGCTTATCTCCAGGTCCTGGGCCGGCTGACCGATGCGGCGCATCGGCAGACGGCGGCCACGGCAAGGTGAGGCGATGGACATCGATCATCAATCGCTCGTCGGCTTCGCCAAGAGCTGGGGGCTTTTCTACCTGATCGCGCTGGCGGCGGGCGTGCTGATCTATGCTCTGTGGCCCTCGAACCGGGCCCGCTTCGACCGCGCCAAGAAGAGCATTCTCGACAAGGACGACAGGCCGGGGGACTGAAACATGGACCAGGCGAAGCGGGACCCCGTCACGGGACAGTTGACGACCGGTCACGAGTGGAACGGCATCGAGGAACTCGACACGCCGATCCCGCGCGTGGTGCTGTTCTTCCTGGCGGCCTCGACGCTGTTTGCTGTGGTCTATTGGCTGCTGATGCCGGCCTGGCCGCTCGGCTGGACCTATACGAAGGGTCTGCTCGGCAACGACCAGCGCCAGATCGTGGCCCGCCAGGTCCAGGATGCGGCAGCCGAGCGCGCCGGCTGGACCCAGCGCATCGCCAACGCCTCGTTCGCGGAGATCGCCGCCGACCCCGCGCTGATGCGCCATGTGCGCGACACCGGGCGGGCCCTGTTCGGCGACAACTGCGCCGTCTGTCACGGCAGCGATGGCAAGGGCGGACCAGGCTTCCCCAATCTCGCCGCGGGCTCGTGGCTCTGGGGCGGCGAGCCCGAGGCGATCGCCGAGACCATCCGCGTCGGAATCAATGGAACAAGCGGGCAGACGCGCGCCGCGCAGATGATGGCCTTCGGCCGCGATGGCATGCTCGACCGCGAGCAGTTGTCAAACGTCGTCGCGTATGTCCTCTCGCTTTCCGGGCAGCCGCTCTCGGAGGCGGACCAGGCGCGTGTGCCCGCCGGCAAGCAGGTGTTTGCAACGACCTGCATCGCCTGCCACGGCGAGGACGGCAAGGGGCGGCACGATCTCGGCGCGCCGGACCTGACCGACGCCAACTGGATCTATGGCAGCGATCCGCAATCGGTCTTCGACAGTGTCCATAACGGGCGCCAGGGCCATATGCCGAGCTGGGAAGGCCGCCTCTCGCCGACCGACATCAAGTTGCTTGCGCTCTATGTCGGCACGCTGCGGGACGGCGCACGATGAGCCCCGCAACCAACGGGCAAGCGCGGCGGCCCGGCAGCCGGCGGGCGCTCTGGCTGGCGCTGCTGATTGCAGGAGCCGCGCTCGTCGCCTTCGCCAATGCGCATCTGGTCTATGTCGCCATCGGTTCGCAGCCGGACTGCGTGCCGCATGCGAAATCGGCGGGCGAAGCAGGCACGTTTCGTGCCGCCCGCCCGGCCTGCTGAAGCGGGGAGGAGCATCGTGGGCACGATCAAAAACGGCCAGATCGAAAACGGCCAGGACATCCCGCTGCCCCTCGCCGCACAGCGACGGCGCAACCTGCCGGCAGGCGCGGCCCTGGCCTGGCTCGGAGCAGGCTGGCGCGATCTCTGCCACAGCCCCGTGCCGAGCCTGCTCTATGGAGCGGCGGTATTCCTGGTGTCGCTCGGCATCGTCTGGGGGCTGTTCCGCTACGAACTGGACTACATCCTGCTGCCCGCTCTCGCCGGCTTCATGGTGGTCGGGCCAATCCTGGCGATCGGCCTCTACCAGAAGAGCCGCGACATCGAGGCCGGCCGCGCCGTCAGCCTCGCGCGCATGATCTTCGTCAAGCCGGACTCCGGCGGCCAGGTCTGGTACACCGGCGCCATCCTGTGCCTGCTGATGCTGGTCTGGATGCGGGCCGCGGTAATCATCTATGCGCTGTTCTTCGGCTTGCGGCCGTTCCCCGGTCTCAAGGATGTCCTCGCCATGCTGGTCTCGACGCCGGAGGGCTGGGCGATGCTGCTGGTAGGCACGGTGGCGGGCGGCCTGTTCGCGGCCTTCTCCTTCGCCATCAGCACCTTCGCGATCCCGATGCTGCTCGACGAGAGGGTCGACGCCTTCACCGCGATGGGCACCAGCATCTCGCTGGTCTGGAACAACCTGCCGGTGATGCTCGCCTGGGGCGCGATCGTGCTCGCGCTCTTCCTCCTGAGTGTGGCGACCGGGCTGCTCGGGCTGATCATCGTCTTCCCGCTGCTCGGCCACGCGACCTGGCATAGCTATCGGGCGATCAGATGAGCTGCTGCGCGCCGCCGTTCGACGTCTCCGGCACGTTCGACGGTTCCGCGGCCCGGCAGGAAATCCGGCTCGCCAGCCGCGAGCTGGGCGACGGCCTCAGGCAGGCCGATCTCTCCGTTCCCGATGTTCACTGCGCGGCCTGCATCCGGACGATCGAGACCGGCCTGATGCAGATTGCCGGTGTCGAGCACGTCCGGGTCAACCTGTCGACCCGGCGCGTCGCCGTGAAGTGGCGCGGCGAGGAGGCCCCCGACCTGTTCGTGGCGCTGGCCCGGCTCGGCCATCCCGGCCACCTCTTCGAGAGCGAGGCGGACCGGTCCGATCCGGAACGCGCCCGCCTGATCCGGGCGTTGGCAGTCGCCGGCTTCTGTTCGATGAACATCATGCTGCTTTCGGTCYCGGTCTGGTCCGGCGCCGAACCGGAGACCCGCAGCGCCTTCCACTGGATTTCGGCCGCGCTGGCCCTGCCCTGCCTCATCTATTCCGGCCGCGTCTTCTTCGACTCGGCCTGGTCGGCGCTGCGCCACGGCCGCACCAATATGGACGTGCCGATCTCGATCGGCATCTGCCTCGCTTTCGGTCTCAGCCTTTACGACACGCTGCATGACGGCCCGCATGCCTATTTCGACGCTGCGACCTCGCTGATCTTCTTCCTGCTGATCGGGCGGACCCTTGACCATCTCATGCGCGAGAAGGCGCGTGCCGCGGTGCGTGGCCTGATGCGCCTGTCGCCGCGCGGCGCAACGGTGCTGCGGGCAGATGGCAGCCGCGACTATCTTCCGCTTGCCGAGATCGTGGCGGGCATGCGCGTCGCGCTCAGTGCGGGCGATCGCATTCCCGTCGATGGCGTGGTCGTGGAGGGAACATCCGAACTGGATTGCGCCATTGTCAGCGGCGAGAGCGCGCCGCGCACCGTGGCCATGGGTGCACCTGTGCGCGGGGGAACGCTCAACCTCTCCGGTCCGCTGACCATTGCCGCAACCGCCGGGGCCGAGACCTCCTTCCTCGCCGAGATGATCCGGCTGATGGAGGCTGCCGAGGGCGGGCGCGCCGGCTATCGACGCATCGCCGACCGGGCCGCCGCGCTCTATTCGCCGGTGGTTCACGCCACGGCCTTCCTCACCTTTCTCGGCTGGATGTTGGCAACCGGCGACTGGCACCGTGCGATCACCATCGCCATCGCCGTGCTGATCATCACCTGTCCCTGCGCGCTCGGGCTCGCCGTGCCGATCGTGCAGGTGATGGCGTCGCGGCGCCTGTTCGAGAATGGCATCATGGTCAAGGACGGCTCGGCGATCGAGCGCATGGCCGAGATCGACATGGCAGCCTTCGACAAGACCGGCACCCTGACGCTCGGACAGCCACGCCTCGTCAATGGCGGCGCCATTGTCCCGGCGGATCTGGCGATCGCGGCCGAGATCGCCCGCCGCTCCAGCCATCCGCTCTCGCGCGCGATTGCCGCTGCAGCGCCGGCCGGCGGCCCCGCGCTGTCGGACCTTCGGGAATATCCCGGTTTCGGCATCGAAGGGTGGCTGCAGGGACAACTCTACCGCCTCGGTCGGGCCGAATGGGCGCTTGCCGCAGGCGCTGGCAGCCAGGAGGCTGGCACTGTGCTCAGCCGCGACGGCACGTTGCTCGCCAGCTTCGTGTTCGAGGAGACGTTGCGTCCGCAGGCGCAGGCCGCAATCGCTGCGTTGCGCAACGAGGACATCGCAATCGCACTGCTCTCCGGCGATACGCAAGCCGCCGTGCACAGCATTGCCGCCAGGCTCGGCATCGGCACGGTCGCCGCGGGGTTGCTGCCGGCGCAGAAGGTCGAGCGGCTCGCCGCCCTCGCGGCCCAGGGCCGCAAGGTGCTGATGATCGGCGATGGCCTCAACGATGCACCCGCGCTCGCCGCGGCGCATGTCTCGATTGCGCCGGCCTCGGCCGCCGATATCGGCCGCAATGCAGCCGATTTCGTCTTCCTGCATGACGGGCTCGACGCGATCCCGACCACACTCAAGCTCGCGCGCGGCTCCGCCCTGCTGGTGCGGCAGAATTTTGCGCTCGCGATCCTCTACAATGCCGTCGCATTGCCGATCGCGATTGCGGGCTATGTCACCCCGCTGATCGCGGCGCTCGCCATGTCGCTTTCCTCCGTCCTCGTCGTCGCCAATGCGCTGCGTCTCAAAGTGGATAAGGCCGGATCCCCTCGCCCGGCCGACGCGATGCCGGCAGAGCCGAGGCTGGCCGCGGAGCCGGGCCAATGAGCAGCCTCGTCTTCCTCGTGCCCCTGGCCCTCCTGCTCGGCGCCTCAGCGCTCGCCGCTTTCCTCTGGTCCCTCAAGAGCGGCCAGTATGAGGATCTCGACGGAGCGGCCGAGCGCATTCTGCTCGATGACAAGGACGACCGGATCGCGACGGGGGAGCGCGACGGCGCCGCTCGGCCCGAGCCCTCGGCGCCCCCCATGAAAGGAAGGGATGAGGCGGTGTCGAGGCGCTAAAGGCGCGCCCGTGCAATGAGGCGGTCCGTCGCCCAGCCCAACGCGATACCGGCGCCATAGGCCACCAGGTTCCAGGGCGAGAAGACGCGCCCGAGCAGCAGCGCGCCGGGCGTCGTCAGCCTGAAGGCATCGAGCCAGGGCGTGTGATAGAGGCGGCTGAGCTCGACGCAGAGCGCGATCAGCGCGGCAAGGATCGCAAGCCGGGATGCCGGCTGACGCCGAGCGATGATGGTCAGCAGAAGGTAGACCATCGTCCCCCAGAGCAGCGAGCCGCCATATTTCACGACGCCGAACGGCAGCCCGAGCCCCATCCCGAAACGGCGCAGGAGCAGCCCCGCGGCGATCGTTGCGAGGCAAAGGGCGATCATCATCCCGCGCGAGCGCAGGCCCGTCTCGGGCTCGCTTGTCTCAGACACATTCGTCTCGACATGGGTTTCCGCCCCGGGCGCCCGTTGAAAGGCCAGTGCGAAGGTGGTGCCGGGCTCGTCGTCGAGAAGCGCGATCGCGCCGCCATGGGCGTTCAGCATGGCGCGGACGATGGACAATCCCATGCCGGTGCCGCCGCTGTCGCGGCGCGTGGTGAAGAAGCTGTCGAAGATCCGCGCCCGGTTGTTCGGGGACACGCCGCTGCCATTGTCGCGCAGGGTGAGGCAGAGCCGGTCCGCCTCCGTGGCCGCGACGATGTCGAGCTCGCTCGCGCCATGACGCAGCGCATTGTCGGTGAGATGGCTGAGGATGATGCGCAGGTTCTCGGCCGAAATGCGGATGGCGCTGTCGAGCGCCCCCTCGGCGCGAATCCGGATGCCGGGGAAATCCCGCTGCAGATCGGCGATTGCCGGAGACAGGCTGGTCGTGCCGCCGGTCGGCGTGCTTTCGGCGCGGGCAAGTTCCCGCAGGCGGTTGGTGATCGCGGTCAGGCGATGCGTGTCGGCGATGATGTTGCCGAGGAAGTGCCGGCGCTTCGCCTCGCTCATCGCAGGGCCGTCACCGGCGCCATCGTCACGCAGCAGCTCGGCCGCGCCCTCGATCGAGGTCAGCGGCGATTTCAGCTCATGCGAGACATGGGCCGCGAAGGTCGCGATGAAATCGGAGCGGTTGTTCAGGCTGCCGGCCATGTCCAGGAAGCTCTGCGACAGGCGCGCGAACTCGGCGGTGCCGTGGTTCGTCAGCGGGCGCATGGCGCTGCGGTCGCCATGACCGATGGCGGTCGTACGCGCGATCAGCTCATGCACCGGCCGGGTGATGGTGCGGTGAAAGGCAAGCCCGATCAGCAGGGTGAGCGCTGCGACGGAGAGGCCGGCCAGCACGACCTTGCCGCGCTCCTCATAGAGATGGCGGAAGACATTGCTCGGCGTGCGCGAGGCATAGAGCACGCCGGCGACGCGATCCCCCAGGATGATCGGCGTCGCCGTGAAGATGCGGATGCTGGTGCCGCGGCTGAGCGAGTAGAGCGGCGGCGGCGCATGGCTCGAGACGCGCTGCCGCAAGGTCGCGGCGAACGAGCCCTGCAGCGCCTTGGCGACCTCCTCGACATGGGCGAGCGACAGGCCGATCTCGTCTCGGCCCGCGATCACCACGCCATGGGGGTCGAGCAGGCGGAAACCGGCGAGCGTGATTGTCTGCGTATCCAGGAGCAGCGGCGAAAGCCGCTCGCCGGCAGCCTTGAAGGTTGCGCCGGCGGGCTCGGGCGCGGGTTTCGCGTCCGGCCTGCGGCCCAGCAGGTTGTCGCGCGTCAGGTCGAGGCTGGGCAGGATCGGCCTGAACGGCTCGTCCGCCGACKAGGACGGCGTTGCCGGAACGTGAGCACCCAGCGCGGCGTCGGCCGGCAGGTTGCTCTCGAAATCGCGCCGGATGGCGGCTGAGAGGGCCACGCTCTGGGCGATCAGCTCGGCCTCGGTCTGGTGGACGAGCTGGTTCTCGTAGATCCGGAAGAAGAATAGCCCGACGAGCGGCAAGGCCAGCACCGCCGTCAGCATCAGGAAGACGATAAGGCTGAGATTGGGCCGCCATTTCGCGGCGACCTGGGCCGGGAACGGGGCAGAGGCCGTCACGTCCCGGCCTCGCAGCGTCCAAGGCGGAAGCCGACGCCGTGCACGGTGTCGATGGCGCTGCCGCAGCCCGATKCCGCGAGCTTGGCGCGGATGTTGCGGATATGGCTGTCGATCGTCCTGTCGGCGACATGGATCGCGCCGCCATAGGCGCTTTCCAGGATCTGCTCGCGGCTGAAGACCTGGCGGGGACGGGCCGCAAAGGTCTTCAGGATCGCGAACTCGATCCCCGTCAGCGGCAGCGCCCTGCCCGCGAAGCTGGCAAGATGCGACTCGGGGTCGAGCCGCAATGCGCCCCAGGAAAGCGGCTCCACCGACGCGGCCCCGACCGAGCGGCCGGTGCGCGTGCGCCTGAGGATGACGGTGACGCGCGCCACCAGTTCGCGCGGGCTGAACGGCTTGGTGACATAGTCGTCGCCACCGATCTCGAGGCCGAGTACCCGGTCGATCTCCTCGTCCCGCGCCGAGAGKAAGAGGATCGGCGCGTCGGAGGATTTGCGCAGCTGGCGGCAGACCTCGAGCCCGTCCATCTCGGGCATGCCGATATCGAGAATGACGAGATCGGCCGGCTGCCGCCGAAAACTCTCCAGGGCCTGCACGCCATCGCGGGCGATTGACGTGGCCATGCCGGCCTTTTCGAGTGCGAAACAGATGACCTCGCGGATATGACTGTCGTCATCGACCACAAGAATGCGGGGCGCCATCGTCACGTGCCTGTCACTGGTCAGCTGGGGCCGGGCTGCTCTTGCCCCCGAGCGGGGCATGGGGAGTGTTAGCCAAGTAGCGCGACAGGCGCCACGCGCGAAAGCCCCAGGCCCGCCAATCCGCCTGTTCCCTGTGGTGGCGATCGGCCATGTACCCACGGTTGCCCGGCAGCCTGTTGGGGTTCCAGGACCAGGTCGAATTGGGGACTGTGCGACCAACTGCGGCGACGCGCGGCGTGTAGCGATCGAAGGCCGGGATCACCTGGGGACCGAGCGATGTCAGATAGGCGGCATCGAGTCGCGAGCCCGTGCCGCGCAGCTCCTGGGAATGGCGGAAATTGTAGTTGGCGATCACCGCCGGCGTGTTGACGAAGCAGAAGGCGTAGAGCGCCAGCGCCAGCGCGGCGGCATTGGCCGAGACGAGCCAGTTGACCGATTTCCGCCCGACGATCTGGACGATGATCAGCACCAGGCCGAGCGCGACGAGCAGCATCCAGATGAAGGCGACGAGCCGGAGCCAGGTCAGCGAATAAGCTTCGACATAGAGATCGAGCCGCAGCAGCGTCGAGACCATCAGCATGATGTTCTGGCCGACCCAGGCGAGAACCAGCGGCCGGACGAGGCGGTGGCGCTCGGAGGCGCCGGCCGGCCGCATCGCGACCAAGACGAAGACGGCCGCCAGCAGCGCCGTGACGACGAGCGGATAGGCGCCGCGATGGGCGTAAGCGGCATAGCTCATGCCGTCCGGCAGTGCGACGCCACCCCAGAGATAGGCGATGTCGAGCAGGGTCTGCACGGCAAAGTGCGCGTTGAACAGGACGAGCGAACGCAGGATCGCCGTGTCGCCGAGGAGCCCGTGGCGATCGGGCGTGAGGGGCGCCGCAGGGTTCGCCTTCGCCTGGCGCTTGCGGGCGAGCCGGACATGCAGCATCGGCCAGACCAGGCAAAGCATCATCAGCCAGAAGGCGGCGCGCCAGGGCGAGAGCAGATCAAGCAACAGCCTGAGGTCGATGCGGTTCAGCCAGATCTCGACGAGCGGATTGGCGGAGGCAAACAGGGTTGCGAACACGCCGACGAGGACCAGCGGCACGACCCAGCCGATGAGCCAGGCGCTGCCGGAGGATGCGCGCCGACGCCGTGCCGAGAGGCGGCCGACACGGCCGATATCCCGCCTTAGCCCGCCGGCGCCGGACAGCAGCATCAGCCTCGCCTGCCGCAGCAGCTCCTGCCAGCGCGCCTGCTGCTGGCTGAGAATGACGGCAAAGGCCGCCGTGCAGAGGATCGCAACGAAGGAAGACAGCAGGCTGACCTCCTCGGYGATGGCGAGCAGCCCCGCCCCCAGCACCGCGAGCGCCAGGATGCGCCTGCCGGCGCCGGCGCGGATTGGGTTCRCCCAGAGCGAAGCGATGGCAAGCGCCGCCAGGAAATAGGCGAGCGAGATGCCGAGCCAATGGCCGTAGAACAGGAAATCGGCGAGCAGCACCAGGCCGGCGGCGAGCCCGAGCCGGGTCGCGAGCCAGCGCGTCGCGCGGCTCGCGAACGGCGATGCCGTCAGCTCCGCTGGCAGGGAGGATATCGGCTCTAGGGGTTCTGCTGAAAGGGAGGACATGGGCATGGGGCTTCGCTGATCGAGGATTCGGGCGCGCGGGGGCCGCGCGGCGGAGCGGGAAAGGCCAGGATGGCGGTCTCGGCAGGGAGCGGTCCGGCCACGAGCCACCAGCCATCGCGGGCCAGCCGGCGCGGCAGCCTTGATGTGAGGGAACGGGGAGCGACGATCTCTGCCATGCCGCAGAGGAAAGCCGATGCAAAGACAAAGGGTTAGATCACCGGACTGGATACGATATCCGGTCCGGTGATCTAGCAGGGCCAAGCATCGGTGCTTCCGATACCACGATCGGTTTATTCCGCTTCAAAGGCTCCGCCCGGCCTGCGACGTCTGCCGACGACGTTTCAAAACCCGAAGGGATCGATCATCATGGATAAGGCGCTCGCGCATAAGAAGGTTCTCATCGCCGGAGGCGCATCCGGGATGGGTCTGGCCCTGGCGCGGCACTGCCTCGACGCCGGCGCCGAAGTCATCATCGTCGGACGCAATGAAGCCCGGTTGCGGGCTGCCGAAGAGGCTCTCCGCTTTCCCGCGGCGCTCGCCGCCGTCGTTGCCGATGTCTCCCGCGAAGAGCAGATGGTGACGCTCTTCGAGCGCGTCGGCGCGCTCGACCATGTCGTCTGCACGGTGGCTGACATCGAGGGCGCTTACGAACTCCTGCCCGCACTCGACCTGAAGGCCGTCCAGAGAGCCGTGGACAGCAAGATCTATGCGCCACTGCTGCTGGCCAAGCATGGCGTCTCGAAGATCGGTCGCGATGGCTCGCTCACCTTCACCTCCGGTATCGCCGCCTACAGGCCCTCGGCCCGCGGGGCTGCGGTGGCGGCCGTGAACGCGGCGCTGGAAGGGCTGGTCCGGGCGCTTGCGGTCGAACTGGCGCCGATCCGCGTCAATGCGGTGTCGCCGGGCTGGGTCGACACGCCGATCTGGGCTTTCGTCGCCGGAGACCGCAAGGACGAGGTGCTGGGCGCCATGGCCGAGCGCCTGCCGGTTGGGCGGATCGGTCAGCCCGATGACATTGCGGACGCTGTTCGGTTCCTGATGGGCAACGGGTTCACGACGGGGACGGTATTGCATGTCGAGGGCGGACACCGGCTGATCTGACCGGTTCGAAACTGTCGCTGGCGGCCAGCACATGCTTGAGCGCCGCGGGCTGGATGCGGCGGCGCCGCCATATCATCGAGAGCGAGGGCGGCGGTCCGGGCCATGGTGCGTCCGCGACCTCGCCGCGCTCCAGGGCCTCGGTGACGGCGAAGCGCGGGACGAGGCCGAGGCCCGCCCCGCTCGCGACCAGGCGCACGATCATGGCGATGCTGCCGACCTCGGCTGCGGGGCTCGGGCGTGCGAGGCCCGCCTGAGCGAAAGCCTCGTCGAACAGCCGCCGATAGACGCATCCAACTTCGGTGACGATGAAGCGCGCGCCGGCGAATGCAGCAAGATCCCCGGGGAGCGCGCTGCGATTGTCGGGGGACCCGATGATGACGAGGGGCGCCGTCGCTATCGCACGCCTGGCCAGACGTTCATCGAGATCCGGCTGGTCGAAACGGAAGGCGACATCGATGTCTCCATCCACCAGTTGCCTCAATAGTTCTCCGCTGCTCCCGATCTTGATCGTGAGCGTGATCTCGGGATGCTTGCGCGAAAAGCCTGCAAGCCATTGCGGGAGCTTCGCCGACGCGATGGTCTCCAACGCGCCGATGGTGACGGATCCGGCAGGGTGCGCCGCGATCGCGCTCATCGCCGCCCGCGCTTCATCCGCCAGTTGCGTCAGCTCCTCGGCATAGGGCTGGAGAACTTTTCCGGCAGGCGTCAGCTCCAGACCGAGCCTCGAACGCGTGAAAAGGCCAACCCCGAGTTCAGTTTCCAGGGCCTGGATCTGGTCGCTCACGCTCGACTGCGCGAGATGAACCTCTTCGGCGGCGCGGGTGAAATTCAGCGTTCGCGCCACGGTCAGGAAGGTCTTGAGCGATCTTGAGAGCATGGCGATGCAGTCCGCGATTGTGCATCGATATGCTACGCGGCCGGCCGCCTGCTGACCACCCGCCGCGCCCTTCCGATCACCCGCAAACGGGCAGGCTGCACCGCTCTTCCCCGTGCAGCGAGGACCGCCGCAGGCGGGCCCGAGCATCCGATTCAATCCACGCGATTGCTAAGCCGGCTCTTGGTCCAGCGTTCGCGTCTGCAGGATGCTGACCGGCGGCCAGGACAGGCAATCCGCGACATCGAAGGTCAGCGTGAACGGCGCAAACGGCCGCTTGGCGAAGTCGAAAGCAGACTCCCGCTGTGTCCCACCGATCGCCATCGCGATCGTCAGATGCGGCCTCCAGTGCTCCGCGAGGTAATGCGGGTCGCAGAGTGCGGGATCGACACGTGCATGCAACCTTGCGTGAGCCTCGATCAGGCGCTGATCGAGGCTGGGATTCAGCCAGAGCACCAGCGGCTCGGTATCGAAGAATTCAATCCGCTCGAAGGTCAGCGCGAAGGCCGGTTCGCCCGCGAGCGCCTCCGCGGCGGCGGCGAGGCTGGATGTCCCGATCGCCGGGCAGCGCGCCAGCGTGATGTGGGGGAAATAGCCGAGCGCGCGGATCGAGGGCGCGGTCTCGAAGGCCGAGGCCTTGTCGACCAGCGCCCAGAAGGGCTTTGCAGGGTCCTGCGTGCGCAGGGTGATGCCGAACATGCTGCAGCCTGTGTGCCCCGCCTCGCCCCTTCCTGCAACTGCAGAAGCGGGACGGAGAGACCGCAAGGCTTCGAGCGTCATGCCCGCCACGGCCCGGCGACCGTGCCTTGCCCTACCCCGGCCAGCCCGAGGCGCGCGCCGATCCAGCCGTCATCGTCACGAAGCGCTGCAACCTGCGCGGCCGGGCTAGATCATAGGACAGGAAATCCTATCCGGTCAGATGATCTAACCCTTTGTATTTGCGCCGGCTCTGTCCCGAAAACCGCAATCCACGTTTCGGGCCGATGCTTTAGAGGGCACCGGGGCGCGCTCCGTCACCCACCCTTCTTTCCGCTCGCATCGAACTGCTTGAGGAAAGCCAGCAGATCGGCGATGCGCTTCTCGTCCTTCAGTCCGGCATAGATCATCTTGGTGCCCGGCACCTTTGTGCGCGGGTTCTGGATGTAGTTGGCGAAGGTGGCGTCGTCCCAGGTCAGCCCGGAATCCTTCATCGCGGCGCTGTAGCCATAGCCTTCGCGGGTTCCGGCCTTCTGGCCGATCACGCCGTTGAGGATCGGCCCGACCGTGTTCTTGGCGGTCTCGCCGAGCTGATGGCAGGCGCGGCACTGGGCATAGACCTTCTCGCCGGCGGCGGCATCCTGGGCACGCGCGGGCTGGGCGGCGGCCGCGAGCAGCGCAGCCCCCAGCAGTGAGGCAAGCTTCATATCGTTGGAGTCCTATGGTTTGGGCGCGAAGGGACTGACCCAACCGCCGCTCTGGGCCGGAGCCTTCGGCGGAAAAGCCTGGGCGAGATAGTCGAGCAGGATCGCGCGCATCTCCGGATCGGGCGCCGACATGCTGTGCTTCTCGGTCATCCAGTTCAGGGTTTCGTCCCAGCGGACGCGATCCATGCCCTGGCGGCCGACGACCTTCATCGAATGGCAGCCGATGCAGTAGCCAAAGGTTTCGTCGCGGCCGCGGAAATCCGGCAGCGACTCGGGCGTCTCCTCCTGGGCAAAACTGCCGGCGGGGGCGAGGAGGATGGCCGCAAGAGCGGCCATCCGGAGCGAGTGAAGCGCGGCCATCGTCAACCGACCAGGATCGCGGTGYGGTGGAACGGGTTGGAGCCGTAGCCCTGCGGGTTCCAGTTGGTCGCGACATGCGGCTGGGCAACCCCGCGGGAATCCGTGGCGCGGACCCAGAGCTCGAAATAGCCCTCGCTCGGCAGGGTCACCGCGCCGGTCCAGCGCACCCAGTCATAGCGGTTCTTCGGCTTCGCCAGCGTCATGGCCTGCCAGCGCTGGCCGGCATCGAAGGAGACCTCGACCTTGGCGACATCGTGATCGCCGGCCCAGGCGGCACCGCGCAGGGCGACCTCGCGGGTAGTAGCCGGCAGGCGCGTGCCATTGGCGGGCGCGGTGATGATCGAGCGCACCGGCATCGAGGTCATGTCGGTGAAATTGGTCTTGCCGTCGGCATTCGACCCGGGAATGAGCGGCACGGTCGGGATGCGGTAGGAGGTTCCGCCCATGCCCTGCCCGTCATGCGGGGTTGCGCGCACCAGGATGCGGTTCAGCCATTTCGACGAGAGTGAGGCCGGCCAGCCCGGGACGAGCAGGCGCAACGGGCCGCCATGGATATGCGGCAGCGGCTCTCCGTTCATGGCCCAGACGATCAGCGAATGCGGCTCGAGCGCCTTCTCGATCGGCATGCCGCGCGAGATCGCATCGCGGGTGGTGTCGCCGGAGAGATGCGGATCGGCGCCGAAATGGCCGGTGAACCTGGCGCCGGCTTTGAGACCCGCGGCCTTCAGCACATCGGCGAGGCGCACCCCGGTCCATTCGGCGCAACCGGCGCCGCCATTGGTCCATTGGTTGCCGCGCCCGGCTGGCTGGTAGAAGGAACGGCMATTGCCGCCGCATTCCAGCACCATCCGGAAGGTCTGTGCCGCGAAGCGAGATTTCAGCTCGGCCAGAGTCAGGGTCAGCGGCTCCTCGACCTCGCCCTCGATCTTGAGCTGCCAGGTCTCGGCATTCGCCACCGGCTCGGGGATCTGACCGTTATTGCGAATGAAGAATTTTGAGATCGGCGTGGTGTCGTCATTGAGCAGGCTTTCCGGCGTCTCGGCGACGAGTGGCCGATCGCCCAGAAGCACCAGGCCCTTGTCCTTGCCCGGAAAATCGAAGGGCTGCGGCCCCTTTGGCGGGGCGGCTGCGGGCGCGGCAGCAGGAGCGCCCTGCGCGGCAGCCGACGATACGATCGAGAGGCGCGGCAGGCCGCCAAGCGAGGCGCCGAGCGCTGCCAGGCTGCCGCCGAGCAGGAGGCGTCGCGATGCGCGTGGGGCGGTGGAGCGTTCGGAGACTGAATCGTGATGCGGTTCGGCGGCGGCATCCCGCGCCTGKACGTCTTCCAACATGGTGTTTTCTCCCGAKGACATGTTCCTCGCTGGAGACGACGCCGGGCCGATGCGATTTATTCCAGGTCGAGAAAAATATTCTGGCGGAGCGAAAAAATCCGTCAGCCGACGCAAGCGGGCCGGAGGCTGCGCGCCTCGGCCAGCGCCGCGATCTGTTCGCGCGGGATGCTGCGTTCATCCTCGGTCAGCCTCGCGACGAGGGCGGCAATGCCGTCGAGGCGGGCGGGATCGATGCCCTGCCCGATCAGGGCGTAGCTCGCGTGGTGGCCGTGCCAGGCGCGGATCGCAAAACCCTCGCGATCCTGTACGGCTGGCCGCRCCGGCAGGCTGTCGTCGATCGGCGCGATCCACAGGCCGACGCGACAGCCATTGGGTCCGACATAGCCGGCAAGCACGCCGCCGCCGCGCCGCACGGCGGGGTCGAGCGAGAGATGCACGAGGCGCAGCGAAGCGAGCGACAGATCCGGCAGGGCGTCGACATCGGCGCCTGCCAACTCGACGCCGAGACGCTGCGCCTGGGCGGCGGGCACCTGGGCGAGCCAGAGCCGATGCGCGGCAACGGCCGCGGTCAGCGGTGATTCTGCGGGGTCCGTGCGATACAGGCCGAACCAGGCGACGCCGAGCCCGCAGGCGATGAGCAGCGCGGCCGCCACCTGCAGCCATGGCCGGGGCTTCAGTCGCGTTGGCGGCGGGGGTTCCGGCAAGGCGAAGGGCGGCGCCTCTTCCTGCGGCGGCAGCGCGCGCATGGTGGCGCGCAGATGCGTCAGCGTCGCGACCTTGGCGGCGATCTCGCGATCGGCCGCGATCGCAGCTGCGACCTTGGCCGCCTCGCCCGGCTCCATCTCGCCATCGACATAGGCGTTGAGCAGATCCCAGGAGATGGTTTCGCGCCCGGTCATGTCAGCCACCCGCCTGGCGGCGCCGTGCGGGCAGGACGCGGAGATTGCCGCCCTCGATCGCCTCCAGCAGCGCTGCCCGCGCCCGGCTGATCCGGCTCATCACGGTCCCCGTGGGAATGCCGAGAATCTCKGCCGCCTCGCCATAGCGAAACCCGGCGAGATCGATCAGCTCGAGGATGTCGCGATGCGACGGATCGAGACGTTCGAGCGCCTGGCGCACGGTGATCTCGGCGATCAGGCTGTCATGATGGCGCCAAAATGCGCCCTCGGGCGCTTCCGCCTCGGTGGCGGCAAGCACAGAGGCCTGCCCGCGGCGATGCTCGTCGATCCAGAGATTGCGCAGGATCGTGAAGAGCCAGGGCCGGAGACGCTCGTCCTCCTCGGGGGGCGACGCGGCCAGCGCCTTCATCGCGCAGGATTGCAGCAGATCGGCCGCCGCGTCCCGGCTGCCGCTCAGCCGCAGCGCATAGAAGAACAGGCGGTCCCAGTTCCGGCGCAGGGCACGCTCGACGACGATACGCAGGATGAGCCCCTCCGCGATGGCTTTCAGGCCTCATCCTATCGCAGAGGCTCCCGGGCTTCTCAAGGCTCGGGCAGGTTTCCGGCTCGGACGATGACGCGAGGTGCGCCGTCAAGCTCAACAAATGTTAATTCCTTTCTCGCACATGAAAGGAGTGACGCTGCCATAAAGGACCCTCCCGACCTCGCCTGACGTGCCTGAGGCCAGGTCMCAATGACGCGATGAACATGGACCTTCCGACCCTCTGGTACTTGACCGTTGGAACATCGCTGGTCGCCGCAGCGATGACGCTCTGGGAGCGCAAGGCGCATGCCCAGCGCTCGCGCCCACTCGGAATATGGGCCGCCGGCTATGTCGCTTTCGCCATTGGCTGCCTGCTGGCCATGAGGCGCGAGGCGTTTCCCGGCATCACCGGCCCAGCCCTCACCAATATCGTCATGGTTCTCGGCTACCTCCTGGTTCTCCAGGGCGTCAGATGCCTCGACGAGCGCGTACGCATCGGCCGCTGCGCCGCAGTGCTCATTGTCCTGGCCGCTGCCTGGGCCATCGGCGGCGAAGAGTTTCCGGTGTTCTTCTGGACCTATGTCGGCTCGCTGCCGATCGCCGCGATCTGCGGCCTGACGGCGCTTGTCCTGTTGCGCAGCCGCGCTGTGAAGCCCCTGCGATCCCGGCCGATCGCGGTCGGGGTCTTCGTCTGCCACGGCCTGTTCTATTTCCTGCGCGCGACTGTCGCGCCTGTGCTCGTCACAACCTACGGGGAGAGCCTGCTGCCGGTTCTCGCCAAGGTCACGATGTACGAGGCTGTGCTGTTCACTGTCGCGATGCCGATGGCCTTGATGGCTCTGATCCGCGAGGAATATCAGGCGCAGCTCCTGGCCGATTCCCGCACCGATTTCCTCACCGGGCTGCGCAACCGCCAGGGCTTTTTCGAACATGGCGCGAGGGCGCTGCGGGATGGGGCGGCGCAGCGGCCGGTCTCAATGCTCGCCTTCGACCTCGATCACTTCAAGGCGATCAATGACCGCTACGGGCATGACGCCGGCGATGCGGTGCTAAGGCTCTTCGCCGCCGTGTCGCGCGACATCGCCGGCGCGAACGGGGTCATCGGCCGCCTGGGCGGGGAAGAGTTCGCGATCCTGCTGCCGGGCCTGGACAGCATGGCAGCCAGCCGGATCGGCGAGACTGTGGCCAGGGAATTTGCCGAACGTGCCGCGAGAAGCGATGGCTTGCAGATGACGGCAACCGTCAGCATCGGGCTGGCCGAAGCCGCATCGAACGCAACCGCCCTCGCC
>NZ_JBFTLD010000207.1:0-12109 GCF_056396265.1 Allobosea sp. 05T422_2
AGCGTGCTCCTGGTCGCCGGCGTCGTCGGCGCGGATCTTGGCGTCAATAACGGCCCCAACGACTCGACTGCATTGTCGCCGCAGCTCTACGACGTGCTCCGTCAGGAGACGAAGAACGAGACCGTCCACATTCTCAAGCAACTGGTTGCCCAGCCGGCCGATTCGCCACGCCGCGACCGCGTCGAGTTGCTCGGCATGGGGTTCGAATGGCCGAATGTCGGGATGGTTCACGGCTTTGACCATACGCTCGGCTATAATCCGTTGCGGCTGGCCGATTTCTCGGATGCGGTCGGCACGCGGGACTCAATCGCTGCGCCGGACCAGCGCAAGTTTACACCGCTTTTTCCCTCCTATCGCTGCCGCCTCGCCGATCTCCTCGGCCTGCGCTACATCGCGACGCGGGTTCCGATCGGCCAGGTCGATCACGCGTTGAAATCCGATGATCTCAAGCTCGTCGCCTTCACGGGGGATGGCTACATCTACGAGAACCCACGGGCCTTGCCGCGCGCCATGTTCGTCGGTGGCTGGCAGCTTGCCGATTTCGACGGCATGAAATCTGCGGGCCAGTGGCCAGACATCGATCCGCAGCAGGTTGTGCTGCTCGATAGCGTGCCGCCGGATGCGGTGCCGGAAGGGCCGATTTCGGCGCAAGCCGAGGTCAAGCTGACGCGCTATCAGAACACCGAAGTCGAGATCACGGTCACGACGGACAGGCCTGGCTTCGTCCTGCTCAACGACATCTGGCATCCATGGTGGCGGGCGGAGCTCGACGGCGCGGACGTCGATATCCTGAGGGCGAATGTGCTGTTTCGCGCCGTGCAGGTGCCGGCGGGGACGCATACGGTGCGCTTCAGTTTCAAGCCGGTCGAGGGCGCCATCGCGGAGCTGCGCGATCGCGTCGAACCGATCGTGCCCGAGGAGGCGCCTTCGGCTGCCGAGCCGCGCGTGGCGGCGGGATCCGGCACGACGCCCAATCCACGTCTCTATGAAGACGGCGGCTGGTTCGAAAGCCGCGATCACGGCCAAGCGCCGCAGACTGCGACCCTGGTTCGCTAAATCATTGGACCGGATTTCGTATCCGGTCCGATGGTCTACCTTTCCGCGACTGGATCGGCTTTCCCGAAAGTCGCAATCCAGTTTTCGGGCCGATGCGTCAGATCGCCCCCCAAAGGAAAGGTCCGGCGACACGAACGCATCGCCGGACCCAAATTGCTCGAGGAGAAGCCTTGCGGGTTTCGCCTCGCCTAGCCCTCAGGCGACGCCGAGCTTCTTCTGCAGGCTGGTCGAGGAGGTGGTGTACTGGAAGGTCAACCGCTTCTCCGGATAGACATAACGGTGCACCTTCTGGGCGGCGAGTGCCGCCTCATGGAAGCCCGAGAGGATCAGCTTGAGCTTGCCGGGATAGGTGTTGATGTCGCCGATGGCGAAGATGCCCGGCACATTGGTCTCGAATTTCTCGGTGTCGACCGGGATCAGGTTCTCGTGCAGGTTCAACCCCCAGCTCGCGATCGGTCCGAGCTTCATCGTCAGCCCGAAGAACGGCAGCAGGGTATTGCAGGAGACCTCGAAGGCCTCATTGGCACTGTCGCGACAGATCGCGGCTTCCAGTGCGGTGCCGTCGCCCTTCAGGCCGGTGACCTGACCGATCCTCAGATCCATCCTACCGTCCGCGACCAGTGCCCGCATCTGCTCGACCGAATGCGGCGCAGCGCGGAAATCGTCGCGACGGTGCATCAGCGTCACTCGCTTGGCGAGGGGCTGCAGGTTCAGGGTCCAGTCGAGCGCGGAATCGCCGCCGCCGACGATCAGGATCTCGCGGTCGCGGAAGGCTTCCATCTTCCGGACGGCGTAGAAGACGCTGTTGCCCTCATAGGCCTCGATCCCCGGGATCGGCGGCTTCTTCGGCAGGAATGATCCGCCCCCGGCGGCAACGAGCACCGTCTTGGTGTTGAAGACGGTGCCGGCATCGGTGCGCACCCGGAAGCGCGGCGCCTCCGCCGTGCCGGTCGGCTCGAGCGACTCGATCATCTGGTTGAGATGGAAGGTCGGGCCGAAGGGTTTGACCTGCTCGATCAGATTGTCGACCAGGCCCTGTCCCGTGACCATCGGAAAACCGGGAATGTCATAGATCGGCTTTTCCGGATAAAGCTCGGCACATTGGCCGCCGACCTTCGGCAGGATGTCGACGAGATGGGCGCGGATATCGAGCAGACCGAGTTCGAACACCGCGAACAGGCCGCACGGACCCGCGCCGACGATCACGACGTCGGTTTCGATGACCTCGCTCTCAGCGACGTTCTCGTTGGCAATWTCGGCACTCATCGTGAATTCCCTCGGGGTGTTCCCTGCGGCCATGCGCGGGAGCCGATGCAGCAAATCCTGCTGCGATGCAATGAAAACCCCCGCCCAAGCGTAGGCGGTAGCCGGAAAAGAGAAGAATTTCCTGTTTCAGGCGCCCGTGTCAGCAACAAGGCCTATGCTTATAATCCCGGCGATGGCCGCTGCCTCGTCATTGYCCGAGGTGTCTCCCGAGATTCCGATTGCGCCAAGCAGCACGCCGGCCCCATCGCGCATGAGCACACCACCCGGGACCGGCACGAGCGATCCGCCGACCGCATGGGTTGCTGCTTCAATGAAATAGGGGCGGTCGAGCGCCATCTTGTGCAGGGCGCGCGACCCGAGGCCGAGCGCCACGGAGCCATGCGCCTTGCCGAATGCGATCTCGCCGCGCTTCAGGCTGGTGCCGTCCTGCGCCGCAAAGGCCTTCTGGGCCCCCCGCGCATCGATGATGGCGATCGCGAGCGGTTTAAACCCGGATTTCTCGGCATGGGCGAGCGTGTTGGCGAGGATGGTCTGGGCCTGGGCCAAGGTAAGCATGGGAAGGGCCTTCCGTTGAGGACGCGAGCTTCTTGCCAGCCCGCGGGCACGGAGGGAAGCTGCCGCAGCGCGCAAGCTGCCATGTCATGGTGAAACCTGCCGGCATATCGCCCCCTTTGCCGGCATCACGCAATTCAACTTGAACTTGCAGGGGCAAGCGGGCTTCATATCAGCCCCGACACTGGAGGATAAGCTATGGGTCTGTTCAGTTTCATCAAGGAAGCCGGTGCGAAGATCTTCGGTGGTTCGGCACAGGCGGCGACGCCCGACGCTCTGCAGAAGGAATTGGCCGGGCACGGGCTGCCCTCCGACGTCAATATCCAGATCGATGGCGACAAGGTGAAGGTGTCCGGCAAGGCGGTTTCTACCGAAGAGGCCGAGAAGATCATTCTTGCGCTCGGCAACACGACGGGCGTCGCGCAGGTCGAGTCCGAGCTGGCGGTCACGAAGGAAGCGCCCGCTGCCGTGTTCTACACGGTCAAGAAGGGCGATACGCTCTGGAAGATCGCCGAGGAGCATTACGGCAAGGGGCAGGGCGCGAAATACACCGAGATCGTCAAGGCCAATACGCCGCCGGTGAAGAATCCCGACCTAATCATGCCCGGCTGGGTGCTGCGTATTCCGCCCAAGGCCTGATCCGCTTTCGGGTTACTGAAGCAACGGCATGCGGGATGGCCCGCATGCCGCTCTGATGCTCGTCGAGACCGCGTCAATTTCAAGCGGACGGCTCTTGCGTCAGCCGCGCTTTGGCGCTCATCTGTCATACCAATAAGGCAGACAGGGCATTCCTTATGGGAATGGCCCGTCATGCTGTGCCTGAGCAGGCCTCTGGGGAGGGGATGAATGAGTTTTGATCGCCGCAAATTCCTGACGCTTGCCGGCTCGGCCGTTGCCGCGCCGGCCATGATGCGTGTCAGTCGCGCCAATGCCCAGGAGGTGACGCTGAAGATGCATCACTTCCTGCCGCCCGTCGCCAATGGCCATTCCAAGTTCCTGAAGCCCTGGGCCGACAAGGTCGCGGCTGAATCGAATGGCCGCATCAAGATCGACATCTTTCCGTCGATGCAGCTTGGCGGAACGCCGCCGCAGCTGTTCGACCAGGCTCGTGACGGTGTTGCCGATATCGTCTGGACGCTGCCCGGCAATACGCCTGGGCGGTTCACCGGCATCGAGGCCTTCGAGCTGCCCTTCGTCTCGAACAAGCGCGCCTTGGTCAATTCGCTGGCGCTGACGGACTACGCCGAGCAGAACCTCAAGGACGAGTTCAAGGACATCAAACCGATCTGCTTCTGGGCGCATGATCACGGGCTGATCCATGCCAACAAGCAGGTGAAGACGATGGAGGACCTGAAGGGTCTGAAACTGCGCTTCCCGACCCGGCTTGCCGGCGAAGCGCTGCGGGCGCTCGGTGCCAATGCGATCGGGATGCCGATCCCGCAGGTGCCGGAATCGCTGGCGCAGCGTGTCATCGATGGCTGCGTCGTGCCGTGGGAGGTCGTGCCGTCGATCAAGGTCCAGGAGCTGGTGAAGTATCACACCGAGATCCCGGGCTCGCCGACCTTCTATGTCGCGACCTTCATCCTGGCGATGAACCGCGCGAAATACGATTCGCTCGCGCCCGAGCTGAAGGCGGTTCTCGACAAGAACTCGGGGGCTGTTGCGGCTGCCATGGCCGGCAGGGTCTGGGACGAGCAGGCGGTCGTGGTGTCCGAAATGGTTCGCAAGCGCGGCAATACCATCACCATGCTCGACGAAGCCGAAGCGGCGCGCTGGCGCAAGACGACCGAGCCGGTGATCGACGGCTGGATCAAGGCCGCCAAGGACAAGGGGCTCGACGGCGCGAAGCTGCTGGAGAGCGCCAAGGCGGCGCTTGCCAAGCACGAGAAGGCGGCTTGACGGCGCATCATGGCGGTCAGCGGCCGGGAGGCAACGATGCCGGGCTTCGATGCTCTGGTGCGTGGGATCGCCATCGCGGGTGGCGTTCTGCTGATTGCGCTGGCGACCATGGTGGTCGTCAGCGTGACCTTGCGCAGCGACCTGATCGGCGCGGCCGGCGTCCCGGGTGATTTCGAGCTGGTGCAGATGGCGACGGCGATCGCCGCCTTCTGCTTTCTGCCCTATTGCCAGCTTCGGCGCGGCAACATCTTCGTCGACACCTTCACGCTGAAACTGCCGTTGCGCTGGCAAAGGGCAATCGATGCGCTCTGGGACATCGTCTATGCGCTGGTCATGGCGTTGATCGCCTGGCGACTCGCGGCCGGTGCGCTGGCGGCCTTCGCGAGCGGCGAGAACACGATGGTCCTGCAGCTGCCGAGCTATCTCCCGATCGCGCTCTGCGCCGTGCTGGCCGCGCTGGTTTCGCTGACCTCGTTCGTCAGCGCCAGCCGGCTGGTGAGGGCGCGCGCGTGAGCGGCTTTACCCTCGCCATCACGGGCTTCGTCGCGCTTCTCGCGCTGATGGTCGTCAGGTTGCCGATCGGGCTGGCGATGATGCTGGTTGGTGGCCTCGGCTACATCCAGCTCAACGGGCTGGAGCCGTTCCTCAACTACATCAAGACGACGCCCTATCAGATCTTCGCCAATTACACGCTGTCGGTGATTCCCCTCTTTGTGCTGATGGGGGCTTTCGCCGAGCGATCGGGCCTGGCATCCGACCTGTTCAAGGCCGCGTCGGCCTTTGTCGGCCATCGCCGTGGTGGGCTCGGGATGGCGATGATCGGGGCCTGCACGGGCTTCGGCGCGATTTGCGGGTCTTCGGTTGCGACGACGGCGACCTTCGCGCGCGCGGCGCTGCCGCAGCTGCGGCACTACCGTTACGACCCCGGCTTCGCCTGTGGTGTCACCGCCGTCGGCGGCACGCTCGGTATCCTGATCCCCCCCTCGGTGATCCTGGTCGTCTACGCGATTTCGACCGAGCAGAACATTGCCAAGCTGTTCAAGGCGGCCCTGATCCCGGGGCTGATGGCGGCCGCGATGTACTGCATCACCATCGCGCTCATGACCCGGCTCGACGCCACGCTTGGTCCGGCGCATGAGCGGATCGCCTGGCGCGACAGGCTTGGTCCGCTGCTCGGTGTCATCCCGGCGATGCTAGTCGCGCTGATCGTGGTCGGCGGCATCTATGGCGGGATCTTTACCCCGACAGAGGGGGCCTCGGTCGGGGCCTTTGTCATGTTGATGATCGGCGTGTTCCGGCGGACGCTGGGCCTGAAGGAGATCGGCGAGGCGATCCTGCAGACGGCCGAGACCTCGGCGATGATCTTTGCGATCCTGCTCGGAGCCGAGATCTTCAACGCCTTCCTGGCGCTGACCCAGGTGCCGACCGCTGCGGCCGAAATGATTGCGGCGTCGGGCTGGCAGCCTTATTCGGTCCTGGTCGGTCTGCTCGTCTTCTACATCGTGCTCGGCGGCGTCATGGACGAACTTGCCATGATCCTGCTGACGCTGCCGGTGTTCTTCCCGATCGTGACCGCGCTCGATTTCGGCATGCCTGTCGACGATATCGCGATCTGGTTCGGCATCCTCGTCCTGATCGTGGTCGGGATCGGGATGACCTGCCCGCCGATCGGCCTCAACGTCTTCGTCGTCGCTTCTCTGGCGCGTGATGTCCCGGTCACGCGGATCTATCGCGGGGTGCTGCCTTTCGTGCTCTCCGATATCATCCGGCTTGGCATCGTGGTGGCATTTCCAGCCCTCACGCTCTATCTGGTGAAGCTACTGGATTAGCCTGGACTGGATGGCAGCCGTGACCGTGAACGATCTCGATATCGACGACATCAAGGCCGGGCTTGCGGCTGATTCCATTCTGATCGTGGATGTGCGCGAGCCGCATGAATTCGCCGCCGGGCATATTCCCGGCTCGGTCTCGCGGCCGCTGTCCCAATTCAACCCCGCCGACCTGCCCAATCCGCCTGGAAAGCGCGTCGTGTTCTCCTGCGCGGCCGGCGTGCGCTCGCTGCGGGCTCTGGAATTCGCGCAGTCGGCCGGGCTCGATATCGACAGCCATTATCGCGGTGGCTTCAAGGACTGGGCGATGCACGGCCAGCCCGTCGAGTAATAGGACCGGGCCTTGCGCGTCATGCATCGCAGCTTTCTGCCTCCGGGGGGCTGACGCGACGCCGATCCTGCTCCAGTTTCCTAAGCGACGGTTTCGAGATTTTCGTACTTTCAAGGATGTAAGCCCATGCGCCCCATGAAGTTCGGAGTCGGCCAGCCCATTCGCCGGGTCGAGGATCACCGCCTGACTACCGGGACGGGGCGCTATACCGACGATATCGCCGTCGAGGGAGCGCTGCATGCCTTCGTGCTCCGCTCGCAATATGCTCATGCGAAGTTCACGATCCGGGACAAGGACACCGCCCGCAAGATGAAGGGCGTGAAGCTGATCCTGACCGGCGAGGATGTCGCGCATCTCGGCGACATCCCCTGCAAAGGCTTGATCACGACGGTTACGGGCGAACCGGTGGAGCCGAATCCGGTGCCGGTCTTGCCGACCGACACGGTGCGTCATGTCGGCGAGGCGGTMGCCTTCATCGTTGCCGAGACCCTGAGCCAGGCCCGCGACGCAGCCGAGGCGATCGATATCGCCTGGGAGGTCCTGCCCTCGATCACCGGTATCGCCGAAGCGCTCGCTCCAAAGGCACCGCAGGTCTGGCCGGGGCGTGAGGGCAATGTCGCGTTCGAGGCCGAACAGGGCAATGCGGAGAAGACGGAGAAGGCTTTCGCCAAGGCCGATCGCATCGTTTCCGTCACGATCGTCAACAACCGTCTCGCCTCCAACTACATGGAGACGCGCGCCTGCATCGCCGAATACGACAAGGATTCGAAACGCTGGACGCTGACGCTCGGCAGCCAGGGCAGCCATGGCACGCGCGATATCCTCGCCGGCTACATCCTGAAGGTCGACCCCTCGCGCATCCGCGTCATCACGCCCGATGTCGGCGGCGGCTTCGGCACCAAGATCTTCATGTATCGCGAATACCCCCTGACCATGGTGGCGGCCGAGAAGCTGAAACGCCCGGTGCGCTGGGTCGCGGACCGGACCGAGCATTTCCTCGCCGACACGCATGGCCGCGCCAATCTGACCACGGCTACGATGGCGCTCGACAAGCAGGGCCGGTTCATTGGCCTCAAGGTCGATCTCGCTGCGGAAATGGGCGCCTATCTCTCGCAGTACGGGCCTTTCATCCCCTGGGTCGGCACGACGATGACGCCGGGCTGCTACAATATCCCGGCCGTGCATGTGCGCTTCCGTGGGGTCTTCACCAACACCACGCCGGTCGATGCCTATCGCGGAGCCGGGCGTCCGGAGGCCGCCTACCTGATCGAGCGGCTGGTCGATGCCATCGCGCGCGAGACCGGCAAGACACCGGACGCTGTCAGAGCGCAGAACTTCGTCAGGCCGGCGGAGATGCCGCATTCGACCCAGACCGGGCCAGTCTATGATTCCGGTGAGTTCGAGGGGCATATGCGCCGCGCCATGGATGTCGCCGACTGGAAGGGCTTCAAGGCGCGTCTCAAGGCCTCGACCAAGGCCGGCAAGATCCGCGGCATCGGCATGGCCTGCTATATTGAGGCTTGCGGCGGCGGCGGCCCGGAGAGTTCAACCGTCATCCTCGAGAAGGACGGCACGGTGACCGTGCTGATCGGCACCCAGTCGAACGGGCAGGGGCACGAGACGGCCTACTCGCAGCTCGTCGCGCAGCATCTCGACATTCCGATGGACCGCATCCGCGTCGTTCAGGGCGATACCGACCGGGTCGAAACCGGATCCGGCACCGGCGGCTCGCGCTCCATTCCGGTTGGGGGCGCTGCGCTCGACAAGGCATCCTCGATCCTGACCGAGAACCTGAAGCAGCTCGCGTCCGAAAAGCTCGAGGCCGGTATCGGTGATCTCGAGATCGTCGATGGCGCGGTGCGGATCGTCGGCACCGACAAGGCGCTCGACCTCAAGGCTATTGCCGCCCTGCCTGGAGCGACGGCGGACAAGCTCAGGGTCCATCAGAGCTGGACGCCACCGGAAGCGACCTATCCGAATGGCACGCATATCTGCGAGCTGGAGGTTGATCCCGGTACCGGCGCGACCGAGATCGCCAACTATGTCGTGGTCGACGATTTTGGCGTGACTCTGAACCCGCTGATGCTCGAGGGCCAGGTCCATGGTGGTGCCGCCCAAGGCATTGGCCAGGCTCTGATGGAGGAAATCCGCTTCGATAGCTCCGGCCAGATGCTGACGGCGACGTTCATGGATTACGCTCTGCCGCGCGCGGTCGACGTTCCCAACTTCCATTTCGAGACCCGCAATGTCCGCTGCGTCACCAACGCGCTCGGTGTTAAGGGCGCCGGAGAGGCCGGGGCGATCGGGGCCTGCCCGGCGGTGATGAACGCGATGGTGGACGCGCTCGACCGTGCAGCCGGCATCCGGGCGATCGATATGCCCGCGACGCCGAAGAAGGTCTTCGGGGCATTGAGAGCTGCGGGCTATCAGCACTGACGCAGGCGTAAGCCCCTCTCGTTCCGACGTGATCACGGAAATGCGACTTGGCGTCGTGATGCGGATCGGCTGATCTGGAACGCTTCTAAGCGGCGCGCTCGACGCCGCGCTTTCCGGGAGGAGGCTTACGCATGATACGCACCGTACTCGTCGCTGCCGGCCTAGTTGTGACGCTCTCGACCGTGATTGCCCAATCGGATCCGATTGCCGAGCGTCGCAATACGATGAAGGGGGTCGGCGCCGCCACGCGCGATGGCGCGGCCATGGCCAAGGGCGAGGCTGCCTTTGACGCGACCAAGAGCGAGACGATCTTCAAGGTCTACGCGGCCGCCGCCAAGAAGATGCCGGGCCTTTTCCCTGATACGGCCAAGACGGGTGGCGAGAGCACGGCCGGACCCAAAATCTGGGAGGATCCAGCCGGCTTCAAGGCTGGGTTTGCCAAGCTCGATACGGAGGCCACCGTTGCGGCGGCGAGCTCCACCACGGACCTCGACAGCTTCCGTACCGCCTTTGGAACGGTGACCAAGAACTGTGCCGCCTGCCACGAGGTCTATCGCATCAAGAAATAGGTTTCTCTGGGCCACTGCGGTGGTGCCGCCTTGTCKAACATGAGGTGAGGGGCGGGGTCCATATTGGAGCCCGCCCTTTTGTCTTTGCCCTGCACTACGGCCGTTCCAAACTCCCGCAACGTTCGTGGCGGCCGCCTGTCCGCGGCAGCGACAGGTAGATTTGCTTAAATTCCGGTGCGTTCACGAAAATGCGACTTGGCGCTGTCATGCGAATGAGCTGATCTGGAAGGGTTCTAAGCGGTGCCTGTCAGGCGCCGCATCTCCCCGAAAAGGATAGTCGCGCATGATCCGTACCGTAGTCGTTGCTGCTGGCCTCATTCTCGGCCTTTCGGCCGTCGTCGYGCAGTCTGACCCTATCGCCCAGCGCCGCGATGCGATGAAGGCCGTTGGCGCGGCAACGCGCGAGGGCGCGGCCATCGCCAAGGGCGAGGCAGCTTTCGATTCCGCCAAGGTCCAGAATATCTTCAAGGTCTATGCAGACGCGGCCAAGAAGCTGCCTGCCCTGTTCCCGGAGACGGCCAAGACCGGCGGCGAGACCACTGCCGCGCCAAAGATCTGGGAGGATYAGGCTGGCTTCAAGATCGCTCTCGCCAAGTTCGAGACCGAGGCCATGGCCGGTGCTGCCGCTGCCAAGGACCTTGACGGTTTCCGCGCGGCCTTTGGCGCCGCGACCAAGAATTGTGGCTCCTGCCACGAGGTCTACCGCATCAAGAAGTAAGCTCGGCTGCGCCGCGCGGTTGCGTCGTGCGGTCGAACATGGGTTGATGGGCGGGCTCCACCATGGGCCCGCCCATTCTCGTCAGACCTGCGCTTCGAACTTTTGGAATCCTCGGAGCGTTGAGGCACCAGCAAACCGGGAAACGCTTGATGCGCCGCCTATTTCTCACGCTCGGCATTTTCATCCTGTTGGGACTAGCCGGCTTCTATGTTCTCACCGATCCGCGCGTCGTTTCGCCCGCGCCCGAGATCGGCACTCTGCCGCCGCCGGATGTCGAGAATGGCAAACTGCTCTTTGCGGCGGGAGGMTGCTCTTCATGCCATGCAACGCCCGGTCAGGATGACAAGCTCCGGCTTGGCGGCGGGCTTGCCTTGCCCTCGCCCTTCGGCACGTTTCACGCTCCCAATATCTCACCGCACACGCGGGACGGAATCGGCAATTGGGGCGTGAAGGATTTCGTCGATGCGATGGCGACCGGTGTCTCGCCGTCGGGACAGCATTACTATCCGTCGTTTCCCTACACCTCCTATCGGCTGATGCCACCCAAGGCCCTGGCCGATCTCTTCGCCTACCTGCGCACGCTGCCCTCGGTCGAAGGACGTGCGCCGGGGCACGATCTGCCTTTCCMCTTCAACATCCGCCGCGCGGTCGGGGGCTGGAAGCTGCTGTTCTTCGACGGTACGCCGTTCCGGCCGGACCCGACGAAGAGCGAGGAGTGGAACCGGGGCGCCTATCTGGTGYAGGGGCCGGGCCATTGCGCCGAATGCCATTCCAATCGCAATGCGCTGGGCGCGATCATTCCGGCGACACGCTTCGCCGGTGGCCCAGACCCGGAGGGCAAGGGCTTCGTGCCGAACATCACGCAGCATGCGGACGGGCTGGCGAACTGGTCGAAGTCGGAGATCGCCGAGATGCTCAAGACCGGCTTTACTCCGAGCTTCGACAGCGTCGGCGGCAGCATGGCGGCGGTGGTGCGCAACACCGCACAGCTGTCAGATGCCGATCGGATGGCGATGGCGGAGTTCATCAAGTCGCTGCCGGCGGTCGCCGGCCCGCCGCGGCCCAAGAAGGCCGAGTGAGCCGCATTGGCGCGTTGGCGGTTACGCTCGCACTGTCATCCCGGTCTGCCTTTGGCCGCCCGGGATGATCCAACCTTCTGCGTTTGGATCGGCCTTCGCGAGACCGCAATCCACTCTTCAGGCCGGTGCTTTAGCGTCTACTCCATCACCGCCGCTTTGAGGATGCAGACCATCAGCGCCGAACCGGGCTGGTCGCCGACGCAGCGGACGATATGGCGGCGGTCGCAGCGGTAGCGCAGC
The DNA here is from genome assembly GCF_056396265.1 of Allobosea sp. 05T422_2. Lineage (NCBI taxonomy): Bacteria > Pseudomonadati > Pseudomonadota > Alphaproteobacteria > Hyphomicrobiales > Alloboseaceae > Allobosea > Allobosea sp. 05T422_2. The sequence goes on from NZ_JBFTLD010000207.1 coordinate 11,976, forward strand.
GTCTCGCCCGCCTTGGCGCGCTGGATCACGTCCCCGACCTCGACCTCGAACTCGCCGGAGGTCACGGAGAGCGACTCGATCGAGCCGCGCTGATGACCTTCGGAATCGAGCTCGCCGCCGGGCTCGGCCTGTAC
>NZ_JBFTLD010000208.1:0-12108 GCF_056396265.1 Allobosea sp. 05T422_2
ACTGCGCGACGCGGCCCGGCAGGAGAACTTCCTCGTCGGGGCGCGGCTGCTTTCGGGCGTCTATGCCGCCCAGCAGGCCGGTCAGGCCTATTGCGCGGTGGCCGATGCCTGCCTGTGCGTCGCCTTCGACGACACCAAGACGGCCTTCGCAGAAGACCATGGCGTGGTCGAGGGGGCGGAGACGGTGGTCCTCGGGCTCGGCCGGCTCGGGGCGGGCGAGCTGACGCCGTCCTCCGATCTCGACCTGATCCTGCTCTATGACCGACCTGCTGCATCTGAGGTCAGCACCGGGCGCAAATCGCTCGATCCGGTGACCTGGCATATCCGGTTCACGCAGCGCCTCGTTGCGGCCCTGACGGTGCCGACGCGGCGTGGCACGCTCTACCAGGTCGACATGCGGCTGCGGCCCTCCGGCAACAAGAGCCCGGCCGCAACCCAGTTCGCCGGCTTCGAGGCCTATCACGGCGGCGAAGCCGAGATCTGGGAGGAGATGGCGCTGACGCGTGCCCGCGTCATCACCGGCGATGCTGGGCTCGCGCGCCGCACTGAAGCGGCGATCGCGGCCATCCTGGGCCGCAGGCGCGAGCCGGCCAAAGTCGCTGCGGCGGTTGCCGATATGCGGGCGCTGATCGCCAGGGAGAAGGGTGAAAGCGATCCATGGGATCTCAAGCTTGCTGCGGGCGGGCTGACGGATCTGGATTTCCTGGCGCAGTTCCTGATCCTGGCTCACGCCAGCGCTCATCCCGGGCTTCTGGTACGCGATACCGCGCCGGTCTTCGTCGCTGCGCGCGAAGCCGGGCTGCTGGCGCAAGCAGATGCCTCGGTTCTCGTGGAGGCGCACCGTCTGATTGGCGACGTGCAGCTCTGGCAGCGCTTCACCGTTGAGGAGGCCTTCGATCCGAAGGCGGTGCCGGAGCGTGTGCTGCGCCGGATCGCGACGGCCGTTGGCCGGCCGGATGCCAAGGTGCTGCGCGCAGAACTGGACGAAACGCGGAGCGCCGTGCGCGGAATCTTCAAGCGGGTGCTGGGCGCAGCCCGTCAGGGCTGAGGGAGCCTTACGCAGCCTGGGCGTTGATCCGCCCGGCGCCCCCGTTCAGGGGCAGATGCACCATCACGATCGTGCCAGCGCCGCTGGTCGAGCGCAGGCGCAGCGAGCCGCCATGGAGCTCCGTCAGGGACCGGGCGATGGCGAGACCGAGGCCGGAGCCGCCATGGCTGCGGATGAGCTCGCCCTCGACCTGCTCGAAGGGCCGGCCGATACGGTCGATCTTCTCCTTCGGGATGCCGATGCCGGTATCCTCGACATAGATGTTGAGCGCGTCCGGCACCTGCCGCGTGCGGATGGCGACGCGCCCGCCGGTGGGGGTGAACTTGATCGCGTTGTCGAGCAGGTTCTGGAGAATCTGGTAGAGCGCATGCGGATCGGCGACGAGGTGCAGGTTCTTGGCCCCCTCGACGGTCAGGGTGAGGTCCTTGCGCGCGATCTGGTCCTGGGCCTCATGCACGGCCTCGGCCACGACGAGGTCGACCGCGACATCGGAGGCTTCCAACCGGCGCTTGCCGGATTCCAGCCGCGACATGTCGAGGATGTCGTTGATCACGCTGAGCAGATAGCCGCCGCTGGTGCGGATGTCGCGGACATACTCGACATAGCGTTCGCTGCCGAGGGCACCGAACATCCCGTTCTCCATGATCTCGGAGAAGCCGATGATGGCGTTGAGCGGCGTGCGCAGCTCGTGGCTCATATTCGCCAGGAATTCCGACTTGGCGCGGTTGGCGGTTTCGGCGGCAGCCTTCTGCTCGAGATAGCGCTCGGCGAGATCGGCGAGTTGCTGAGCCTGCGCCTCGAGCTTCTGGCGTGAGGCCTTGAGATTGGTGACATGCATCAGGAGTTCATGCTCGGACTGGGTGAGCCGCTCTTCCTGCTGCTTCAGCGTGGTGATGTCGGTGCCGACCGAAACCGAGCCGCCATCCTTCGTGCGGCGTCCGTTGATCTGGAGCCAGCGGCCATCGGAGAGGCGCGCCTCGTAGGAGGTGCCGTTCTCGCGGGAGTGGCGGGTCGGCTCGCGGTCGATATTGGGCTGGGCGCTGAGGCTCATCACCTCTTCGTGGCTCACGCCCCGATGGACGGCTTCGGCGGAAAGCTGGTGCAACTGCTGGTATTTGGCGTTGCAGAGCACGAGACGATTATCCGCGTCCCAGAGCACGAAGGCTTCCGAGATGGCCTCGACGGCATCGCGCAGGCGGGCATCGGCTGTCGCGGTCTGCTCGGCCATGCGGCGTTGCTCGGAGATGTCGACTGCGATGCCGACGAGGTGCTGCGAATGGGTGCGCCGGTCGGTGACCAGCTCGGCGCGGGCCTTGAGCCAGACCCAGCCGCCATTGACGTCGCGAACCCGGAATTCCTGGTCGAGATGGTCGGCCTCGCCGCGGCTGATCGCGTCGGCGAGCGCGTAGAGATCGACATCGGCCGGATGGATGAAGGCATTGACTTCGCCAAAGGACATGAAGTCGCCGGCGCGGTCATAGCCGAGCATCGCATACATCGAGTCCGACCAGTAGATGCGGCCGCGCGCGAGGTCCCAGTCCCAGAGGCCGCAATGGCCGCGGTTGAGCGCGGTATCGATACGTTCGCGCACGCAGTCGCAGTCCTCGTCGGCGGCGCGGGCGCGCTTCGACTGCATCAGGAAGGCGACGGTAAGGGCAGAAAGGACCAGCGCGGCCGAGCCGAACAGGATGGTGAGCGCGCGACTGCGCTCATTCCAGAGCGACAGCACCCGCGACGCGGGTTGCAAGACCGCAACCTGGCCGAGCGGGGCGGCGAGGTTGCGGACGGTCGCGAAGGTCTCAAGGCCGCCTGGGAGGACGATCTTCATGACGCCGGCCCGGTCGCCGAACACGGTCAGCGGCTGGGTCTGGCCAAGGAAATCGACCAGCGTGCGCCGGGCCTGTCCAATCACCGGCTCGCTGGCGATGACCTGACCGCTGGCATCGCTGACATGGACGAGGCGGCCATGTGAGGACAGGTGCTTGGTCGCAAGTGCGGCAAGAACAGTTGCAGGTGCCGCATCGATCTTTGTCGCGATGTCGAGTTCTCGCGCGATCAATGACGCGACGAGGTCGAGATCAGATATCGCATCCGACAATGCATCGTCACGCATCGCGGAGGTCTGGATATAGGCGCCGGCACCGAACAGGACAAAAAAGCCGAGGACGAGGGCAGGAATGACTTTGCGAAAGGTCGGCTCAGCCTTCTCAAACCGCTGGTAGAGCGGATGAGTCAGCGATCTTGCGACACCCAGAATCGTGCCTGCGCGCGTTGCCGCGCAGGTCGCGTTCGCACGCGCCATGCCCGTTCCCCCTTCGGATAACAGTACCGTCAGTAAGATCGGGAGACGTGCCGCATCCCCTCGAATCACCGCCAGTTGAATCCGACCGAATCGGTTTGTCTAGCTTTGAGTTGAATCAGGGGCTCAGAATTCACCCTATGGTTGTAGTAATTCATAGAATGAATCTTGTGCGGGTAATAAATCGTTAACGAACTGGACAGGCGGTGCGCGCCCCGCCTCTCAGGCGAGTGCGCGCTCTGCGATATCGGCGACGTCCCGCGACAGATTGGGGGTGCGCGACACCATGGTGAGGGCCGCCTGAGCGAGGCCGCGACGGCCCGGCTCCAGCGTGCGCCAGGTCTTGAAGGAACCGAGCAGGCGCGAGGCGATCTGGGGATTGGTCCGATCGAGCGCGATCACGATATCCGCCACGAAATCATAGCCGGCGCCATCGGGTCGGTTGAACTGCGTCAGGTTGGCGGCAAACCCGCCGATGAGCGAGCGGACGCGGTTCGGGTTGCCGAGCGAGAAGGTCGGGTGCCGCATCAGGTCCTTGACGCGGCCGAGCGTGCCGGGCTCGGCGATCAGAGCCTGCGCCATCAGCCATTTGTCGAGCACGAGCGGCTCAGCCGCATAGCGCTCTGCGAAGCGCCGGATCAGGGCTTCGCGAGCCTCGCCCGGGATCAGCGTCATGGCGGCGAGTGCCGCAAGCCGGTCGGTCAGGTTGTCGGCGGCGCTGAACTGGGTGTCTGCGAGGCGCGCGCTGGTCTCGGGGGCGCCGATGGCGAGCAGTCCCAGCGCTTCGTTGCGCAGCGCCCTTCGCCCGGCTGCCGTGGCATCCGGCGAATAGAGGCTCTTATCGTCAAGCGCGTCGCGCAGGCTCGAAAGCCTGTCGGCCAGTGTCTTGCCGATCTGTGCCGAGAGCGCGCRGTGGGCCGCATGGATCCGGTCGGGATCGACATCCCGACCGATCTCGCGGGCGATATCGGCGGCGGCGGGCAGGCGCAGCACCTGGGCGGCAAAGGCAGGGTCGGCAAGCGCATGATCGCGCAGGAAGGCGTCGAGCGCTCCGGCGAGTTCCGTGGCCTTGTCGGCAAGCCCGGCGGCGCTGAGGGCTCCGCGCCCGGCGCTGGTCAACGCGCGCGTCGCGACCGTTTGGAGCGCTTGCCAGCGATTGAAGGAATCGCTGTACGCAGAGAACAGGCGCAGCAGATCGGCATCGGCAAGATCGAGCTCCAGCCGCGCCGGGGCCGAAAAGCCGCGCAGCAAGGACGGGATCGGCGCCTCGTCCAGGCCCGTGAAGGTCACTGACAGCGACGGTTGGTCGAGCACGATTAGCCCGTCGCCCGCATAGGCATTCGAGTTGCTGTGGAGCGGCAGGTCGCCGGCCTTGCCGACGAGGCCGAGCGCGATCGGCAGCGCCACCGGCGCTTTCTGGGGCTGGCCGGGGGTCGGCGGCGTGCTCTGGGCGAGATCGAGCGTATAGCTCCTTGCGGCAGCATCGTAGCGGCCGGAGGCGACGATCGTTGGGGTGCCCGCCTGTTCGTACCAGCGCGCGAAATGGCTGAGATCCTGGCCCGAGCTCTCGGCGAAACAGGCCAGGAATTCCTCGATCGTCGCGGCGGTGCCATCGCAGCGCTCGAAATACAGATCCATGCCGCGCTTGAAGGCCTCGTCGCCGATCAGGACCTTGAGCATGCGGATCACCTCCGCGCCCTTCTCATAGACGGTCGGCGTGTAGAAGTTGTTGATTTCCTTGTAGGCGCGCGGCCTGACGGGGTGGGCGAGGGGCCCCGCATCCTCGGAGAACTGGGTTGCGCGCAGGGTCCGCACATCGGCGATGCGCTTCACCGGGCGGGAGCGCTCRTCGGAGGAGAATTCCTGGTCGCGGAAGACCGTGAGGCCTTCCTTCAGGCACAGCTGAAACCAATCGCGGCAGGTGATGCGGTTGCCGGTCMAGTTGTGAAAATACTCGTGCGCGATGATCGCCTCGATGCTGGCATAATCGCCATCGCTGGCGGTTTGCGGATCGGCCAGCACATATTTGTCGTTGAAGATGTTGAGGCCCTTGTTCTCCATCGCGCCCATGTTGAAATCCGACACGGCGACGACGTTGAACACGTCGAGATCATAGTTCCGGCCGAAGACGCGTTCGTCCCAGCGCATGCAGCGCACCAGCGAGTCCAGCGCCCAGCCGGCGCGGCTGCTCTTGCCGGGCTCGACATAGACGGCGAGCTCGACCTTGCGGCCATCGGCGGTGACATAGTCCTCGCGAACATGGTCGAGCGTGCCGCCGACCAGGGCAAACAGATAGGCGGGCTTGGGATGAGGGTCGTGCCAGACCGCGAAATGCCGGTCGGTGCCGGCGACATCCCCGGTCGCGACCCGGTTGCCGTTCGAGAGCAGGACCGGAGCCTCGGCCTTCTTCGCCTCAAGGCGCACGGTGTAGACCGACATCACGTCGGGGCGGTCGAGGAAATAGGTGATCCGGCGGAAGCCATCCGCCTCGCACTGGGTGCAGTAGACGTTGGACGAGCGATAGAGCCCCATCAGCTTGGTATTGGCCGAGGGGTTCAGCACCGTCTCGATGGTGAGGGTTAAGCCGCGCTTCGGTGGCGCGAGCACGGTCAGTCCCTGCGGCGTGGCGCTGTAGGCCGCAGCATCCAGCGTGGTTCCATCGAGCTTGAGCGAGACCAGCGTCAGCTCGTCCCCGTCGAGGACCAGCGCCGATCCCGGCTGCCCGGCCGGATTCGGCCTGAGGCCAAGCTGGGCCCGCACCTTCGTTTCATGCGCATCGAGAACGAAGTCGAGATCGACCGTATCGATCAGCCAGTCGGAGGGACGATAATCCTCGAGACGGATCAGGGGGGTATCTTCGGCGCGCATGGACAACCCTGGCGAAAACGACATCTGAGCCTTGTCTGTAGCCCGAGCCCCCTTCCGCTGAAAGTCCGTGCGCGCYGATCAGGCAGGCTGGCGCAGATGCGCAGGCTCGGCATGGCTGACCAGCCGGCAGACCTGCGGGCGCGCGATCCGGACGGCGCGCTCGATCGCGTCGACCGCGGCATGGACCGCCGCGACGTCGAGCGCCGGATCGACACGGCAGTGATAATTCACCACGAGACCGTTCGGGGTCTGGCGCACGCGGACGCTGTGGATGTCGTGGATCGGGCCGTCGAGTCCCGCGGCCTCCTTGGCAAGCGCCTTGCCGATATCCTCCACCGCGTCCCATGCGGCATTGTGGCCCGGCGGCGTGCCGGTTTCCATGGGCTCGATATGGGTCTCGACCTCTGTCTCGCCGCCGAACTCGGCGCGGATCGCGGTCTCGAGCCGGGTCGCGATCTCATGCGCCTCGCCGAGCGGCAGCCGGGAATCGACCTCCATATCGAGGCTGACCGAGAGTCGGTCGCCGATGCTGTGCACGGTGACGTGGTGCACCGGGATCTTGAGCTTGAGCGCGATCAGCAGAACCCGCTCGAGCGCGGTCTCATCATCGACCTGGATCGGGTTGGCGGTGACGGTGATCTCGGCCCCTGGCTCGACCTCGCGCAACGCCAGCACGAGCGCGTCCTTGATGGCGACGACACGGTCGAGCGGGAGCGTCCGCGAGACGCGAATTCCGATCTCGCCATGGGTCTGGCCGCCCGAAGGCCGAACCTTCAGCCATTCCACGGCGACGACGCCGGGCACAGCCCCGGCTGCGGCGGTCAGGCGCTCGCTCAGCCCGGCGGGGGCAGCGTCGAGCAATGTATTGATCGTGCGGCGCCCGAGCTTGAAGGCGGAATAGGCCATGAAGGCTGCGATCGCGAAGGCGGCGATCGTGTCGGCCCGCCCAAAGCCGAACCAGGCGGCGATGAGGCCGACGAGAACCAGGGCCGAGCCGACGAAATCCGCCGAAAAATGCGTCGCCTCGGCTGCCAGTGCCTCGCTGCCCGTTTCCGCCGCGACCTTGCGCAGCGAGTGCCAGCGGATCGCGTCGACGATCATGGAAAAGAGGATGACGCCAAGCACGATGGGCGTGACGGTAACGGCGTCGACCGTACCGCTCCACAGCCGGCTGATCGCCTCCCAGAGGATAGCTCCGGCCAGCGTAAAGAGGATCGCGGTCTCGACCAGCGCCGCCAACGCCTCGACCTTGCCATGGCCGTAATGGTGCTCCGCGTCGGCCGGCTTGTCGGCCGCCCGCACCGCGAACCAGGTGAACAGAGTCGAGCCGATATCGATCAGCCCCTGCAAGGCATCGGTCAGCAGGGCGAGCGAGCCGGAGAGGATCGCAGCGATGCCCTTGGCTCCGGTCAGCAGGAGCGTCGCCATCACCGACAGCAAGGCAGCACGCTGCTTGATGCTGGAAATTGTCGCGGCGTCGGGGCGTTTCGTGTCCACGTCTTGCGTTCTCGTCATGGCCCGCCTCGCGCGCCGCCTCTTGGAAAGCAGAGCGTCTGGCCCGATTTAGGAGCGAGATCAACCCGGCCGAACAAGGGGAGCCCCAAGCATGCGATATCTCCACACCATGGTGCGTGTCACCGATCTCGACGCGTCACTCGATTTCTACGTGAACATGTTCGGCCTTGTCGAAACCCGCCGCATCGAAAATGAGAAGGGACGCTTCACGCTGGTCTTCCTGGCTGCGCCGGATGACGCCGCCGACGCCAAGGGCGCCGAAGGCAGCCGTGGCCGCCCCACGCTGGAGCTGACCTATAACTGGGATCCGGAAGTCTATACCGGCGGCCGCAATTTCGGTCACCTCGCCTATGAGGTCGACGATATCTACGCGACCTGCGACAAGCTGATGAAGGCGGGCGTCACGATCAACCGCCCTCCGCGCGACGGAAACATGGCTTTCGTCCGCTCTCCCGACAACATCTCGATCGAGATCCTGCAGAAGGGGCCCGCCAAGGCGCCGGCCGAGCCGTGGGCGAGCATGCCGAATACCGGGGTTTGGTGAGGGCCGAGGCGCCGGGCTCAAACGCCGGGCCCAAGCGCCAGACCCATGCGTGTGACCGTTGAGCACGGCGATGAAATCGGGCACGAGAGGGCGCGGCTTCGGCCGCGTTTCCTTGCTGGTGGTGTGATGCCCATGACCAAGCCTGCTATCGCCGCGACCCTTTCGGACGGCACGCCGATCCACGACATCGTGCTTCGCTCGCCCGGTGGGGCCGAGGCGCGTGTCATGGACTGGGGCGCGACGCTGCGCGATCTGCGCGTGCCGCTGACKAGCGGCCAGCCGCAGCGTGTCGTACTCGGGCTCGCCGATCCCGCCGATTATCCCCAGCACGCCTCGCATATGGGCGCGATCGCCGGACGCTTCGCCAACCGCATTGGCGGCGGGCRCTTCACGCTCGACGGCAAGACCTATCAGTTGCCTCTGAACGAGAACGGCCGGCATTCGCTGCATGGTGGCGGGCAGGGCTTTGGCAAGCGGCCCTGGACGATCCTGCATCATGACGCGGCAAGCGTGACGCTGGCCCTGGTCTCGCCTGACGGTGATGCCGGCTATCCCGGTGCGCTGAATCTCTGGTGCCGCTACAGCCTTGTCGGGGCAGCAACGCTGCGCATCGAACTCACCGCCACCACCGATGCGCCGACGATCGTCAATCTCGCGCATCACTCCTATTTCAAGCTCGATGATGGTCCCGACATTCTCGACCACGAGCTCGAGGTCCGCGCCAATCTGATGACGCCGGTCGATGCCGACCTGATCCCGGACGGATCGCTCGTTCCGGTTGCCRGCACGCCCTTCGATTTTCGCAAGCCGCGCGCGGTCCGCTTCGCAAACCCCGACGGCACGCGCTTCTGGTTCGATCACGACTATGTCCTCCTCCGCGACCAGTGTGAGCCGAGCGCGCTCGCCGGGCTGACGCTCGCCCATGCCGCGATCTTGCGCTCGTTGCGCAGTGGGCTCGCGATGCAACTCTGGACGACGGAGCCGGCGCTCCAGGTCTATGACGGCTTCAAGCTCAACACTGCCGTGGCGGGGCTCGATGGCCAGCCCTATGGTCCGAATGCCGGCATCGCGCTGGAACCCCAGCACGTGCCGGACTCACCCAATCTGCCGCATTTTCCCACGACCGTGCTGCGCCCCGGCGAGGTCTACCGGCAGGTCAGCGAATATCGCTTCAGCGGTTGAAATCCATGGCCGGCGTCTTCAGTCTCGGCATCGCAACCCTCGACTATGTCTACAGCGTCGAGACCATGCCGACGCGTGGCGAGAAATATCGCTCACGCGATCTGGCGGTGGTCGGTGGCGGCTGCGCCGGCAATGCCGCGGTCGCCATCGCGCGGCTTGGCGGTCAATCCTGGCTGGCGACCCGRCTCGCGGACGATCGTGTCGGCGACGAGATCGTGGCTGAGCTCGCAGACGAGGGCGTCAATACCCGCTTTGCCTTGCGCGCCGTGGGGTTGCGCTCACCGGTTTCAGCCATTCTTGTCGATGCCGCTGGCGAACGCATGGTCGTCTCCTATTCCGATCCGGCGATGCCGGAGAGCGCCGAGTGGCTCCCGAAAACCCTGCCGGATGGGGCGAAGGCGGTGCTCGCCGATACGCGCTGGGGCGAAGGAGCGCTCGCGGCGCTGAGGCTTGCGCGCCAGGCCGGTATTCCGGGCCTGCTCGATGGCGACCGTAGGCCGCCTCATCCCGATCTCGTGGCGACCGCAAGCCATGTCGCCTTCAGCGCCCAGGCCTTGCGTGAGGTTTCGGGGGAGGAGGATCCGCGCCTTGGCCTCGCCCGGGTCGGGCAGGGTGCAGCGACCTGGCTTGCCGTCACGCTCGGCAAGGAAGGGGTGCTCTTCATCGAAAATGGCGAAGTCGCGCATCTGCCGGCCTTCGCGGTCGAGACCGTCGACACGCTTGGCGCAGGGGATGTCTGGCATGGGGCTTTTGCGCTGGCGCTGGCCGAGGAACAGGACGAGCGCAGCGCCATCCGCTTCGCCTCGGCGGCCGCTGCGATCAAATGCACGCGCTTTGGCGGTCGCGCCGGCGCGCCGACGCGCGGCGAGGTGATGCGCTTCCTGATCGAGACCGGCCCCGGCTGAAGCGGCGCCCGTGGAACGGGCAGCGCCTGCCTGAAATTTGGGCGGCGCTGACGGCGCCACCTCTTGCCCGGCGAGGCCGCAGGCGGAGAATGGCTGAAGGTTCATTCGCGCCAGGGCCTTCGATGTTCGCGCCGCCGCTTCCGGCCTCTGCCGATCCGCTGTTGCCGGCCTATGTTCGGGCCAATGGCGGCGTGCGCCTGCGTTTCGCCAGGGTCGGCGAAGTGACGCGCCGGCTCGAGCTCGCCGAGTCCGGCGGCTACCGCGCCCGCTTCCCCGACACCTTCGCCTCAACCTGCGAGGCCGTGCTGATCAACACCGGCGGCGGCATGGCCGGTGGCGACGCGATGCGGGTCGATGCCGTCATCGAGGCGCAGGCCGAGGCGGTCATCACCACGCAGGCGGCCGAGAAGATTTATCGCAGCCAGGGCGCTGACACGCGGGTCGAGACCCATCTCTCGGTTGCTGCCGGGGCGAGCCTCGCCTGGCTGCCGCAGGAGAGCATCCTGTTTTCGGGCGCTCGCCTCGCCCGGAATCTGACGATTGACCTCGCCACCGACGCCCGCCTCGTCGCCTGTGAATCGATCGTCTTCGGCCGCATCGCCATGGGCGAGACGATGCAGCGCGGTGCCATTCACGATCGCTGGCGCATCCGCCGCGACGGCCGCCTGATTTTCGCCGACGAGCTTCGCCTTGACGGCGCGGTCGCCGCCACGCTGKAGCGGCCTGCCATTGCCGCCGGGGCGCGGGCCGTCGCAACCGTGATCGCCGCCGGCCCGGAGCATCCTGCCAGGCTCGATGAGCTTCGTGCGCTGCTTGCCGAGGATCCCGCCTGTGTCAGCGTCGAGGCCGGGGCCGGGCTCGTCTCCGGCCTTCTCGTCATTCGCCTTCTCTCCCGCGATGCCCAGGCGCTCCGTCGCGCCCTCGTCATGCTGCTTCGGCATGTCACGGGGCGTGCGCTGCCGCGCACATGGTCCACGTGAGGAGAGCACCATGCTGGCGATCCAAGGCCTGAAATGCATTTATGACACCGGCTCGCGGGGCTGGGCGGTCGAGCTCGCCCTCGCCGACGAGGGGGAAACCGTCACGCGTCGCTTCGACGTCGACGGGCCTGATGATGCCGAGATGCTGATCGAGGCCTTCGAGGAATCCACCACGAGCAGCTTCGATCCCGCCACCAGCGAGATCGTCTTCGCCTATGAATACGCCGATCTCGACCTCGATGAGGACGAGGCGGAAGACGAGGACGACGAAGAGGTCGAGACCTCGGAAGACGAGTCCGAAGAGGACGAGGAAGACGAGAAGGAAAAGGCATGAACCTGACGCCGCGCGAAAAGGACAAGCTGCTCGTCGCCATGGCTGCCATGGTGGCGCGGCGAAGGCTGGAGCGCGGCGTCAAGCTCAACTATCCGGAGGCCGTTGCGCTCATCACCGATTTCGTGGTCGAGGGTGCGCGCGACGGTCGTTCTGTCGCCGAGCTGATGGAGGCAGGCGCGCATGTGATCTCGGCCGACCAGGTCATGGACGGCATCGCCGAGCTGATCCATGACGTGCAGGTCGAGGCGACCTTTCCAGACGGGACCAAGCTCGTCACCGTGCATGAGCCGATCCGCGGCTCGGCCGGGCGCCTGAAGCCCGGCGAAGTGACGACGCTACCCGGCGACCTCATTCTCAATGAAGGTCGCGAGAGCCTGATGCTCGCGGTTGCCAATACCGGTGACCGGCCGATCCAGATCGGCTCCCACTATCA
>NZ_JBFTLD010000209.1:0-11946 GCF_056396265.1 Allobosea sp. 05T422_2
GCGAGAGCCTGATCGCGCAGGGGCTGCGGCCGCTCTTTCCCYAATCCGATATCGCCGTGATGGGGTTTGGTCCGGTACTGGCGAGGCTACCCCTGTTGCTCCGGCGCATGTCTGATGCAGCCAAGGGGGTCGTTGCTTTCGCGCCTGATCTCCTGCTCACCATCGACAGCCCGGATTTCTCGCTGCGCGTCGCGAAAAAAGTCCGGCGGGCATCGTCCGCAATCCCGATTGCGCATTGGGTTTGCCCCAGCGTCTGGGCCTGGCGTTCGGGCCGCGCCCGCAAGATGGCGCCACATGTCGATCGCATCCTGGCGCTGTTGCCCTTCGAGCCTGCTGCGCTGGAAAGGCTGGGCGGACCGAAGACGATCTATGTCGGTCACCCCTTGATCGAGCGGCTCGCCGAGCTACGGCCAAGCGCCGAGGAACAGGTGCGGCGCAACGCTCCTTCAACGCCGGACATCCTGGTCCTTCCTGGCAGCCGTCGCTCGGAGATCAGCCACCTCATGCCGGCCTTCGGCGAGGCGGTCTCACACATCGCGGACAAGGTGCCCGGCGCGCGCTTCGTGCTGCCGGCCGTGCCGCATCTGCGCGGTATGATTGAAGAGGCTATCTCGACCTGGTCGGTGAAGCCCCGTCTCGTCGATGGCGAAGACGCCAAGCTTGCCGCTTTTCGCACGGCGCGCGCAGCGCTCGCGGCCTCCGGGACCGTGACGCTCGAGCTCGCCTTGGCACAGGTACCGCTGGTCGCTGCGTATCGCGGCGCGGCCTGGGAGGCGATGCTGGCGCGCAGGCTGATCAAGCTACCGACGGTGATCCTGCCCAATCTCGTCGCCGGCACGCGCATCGTTCCCGAGTTCATCCAGGACGAGGCCTCGCCCGAAGCGCTCAGCGCAGCTGTGCTGGCGGTCCTCAGTGACGGTCCTGCGCGCGAGGCTCAGCTTGCGGGTTTCGCAGATGTCGAGCGCATCATGAAATCGGCCGGGGCGAGCCCGGCCGAGAACGCGGTCAATGCCGCCCTGGGACTGCTGGCAGCTTGATCAGCGCGGTGCAGCGCTCATTCAAGCGCCGCACCGGATGCCTTGGCGATGGGGCCCCATTTCGCGAATTCGACTTTGACGTGTTCGCCCAGCGCCTCCGGTGTCGAGCCGACGATGACGGCGCTGACATCGTTCAGGCGCTGCTTCACATTGGGGTCTGTCAGGGCCTTGTTGGCTTCGGCGTTCAGGCGCTCAACGACTGCCCTTGGCATATTCGCCGGGCCAAACAGCGCGTTCCACGTATAGGTTTCATAGCCGGCAAGACCGCCTTCGGCGATGGTCGGTATCTCCGGGAATGAGGGCACGCGCTCCTTCGTGGTAACGCCGATCGCACGGAGCTGGCCGCTGCGAATGAACTGCGCGGAGGAGGGCAGGTTGTCGAACATGATCGGCACGGCGCCAGCCACGACATCGTTCAGAGCCGGGCCAGCGCCGCGGTAGGGCACATGGTTCATGCTCACGCCGCCGAGCGACTTGAACAGCTCGCCCGAAAGATGCAGCGGCGTACCCACTCCCGATGAGGCGTAGGAGTATTTGCCGGGATTGTCCTTCAGGACCTTGACGACCTCCTGGACCGTCTTGGCCGGAAAACTCGGGTGCACGACCATGACGTTGGGCACCACGGCCAGCAGGGAGATCGGCGTGAAATCCTTGACCGGATCGAACGTCACCACCTTGAGGATCGCGGGATTGAGGGCATGGGTCGAGATCGTGCCCATCAGCACCGTGTAACCGTCGGGTGCGGCGCGAGCGACCGCGGTCGAGCCGACATTGCCGCCTGCGCCGGCGCGGTTCTCGATCACCACTTGCTGGCCGAGCGACTCCGCCATCTTTGCCCCGACGAGGCGGGCAACGATATCCGTCGAGCCGCCGGCTGCGAACGGCACGACAAGCATGATCGGCCGGGTCGGGAAGTTCTGAGCCCGCGCGGGCCCGCTGCCGGCTACGAGGGCGGATGCCCCGGCCCCAGCGATGAAGGCGCGGCGGTTCGGTGTCGTGAGGCGGTCCATCTGGCGTTTCCCGTCATTGCTCTGCGAAACGCGAGGTTATGGCAGCGCACCATATGATAAACCCCACCGGATTGTTTAATCCGGTGGGGTTCGACCTGCGTCATAAAGACTGTGTCAGATTGTTCTCAGCGACGGCCGATCGGCGTGTAATCGCGCTTCGGCGAGCCGGTATAGAGCTGGCGCGGGCGGCCGATCCGCTGGGACGGATCCTCGATCATTTCCTTCCACTGCGCGATCCAGCCGACGGTGCGGGCGAGTGCGAAGAGCGCGGTGAACATCGAGGTCGGGAAGCCCATCGCCTTCAAGGTGATGCCCGAATAGAAATCGATGTTCGGATAGAGCTTCTTCTCGATGAAGTAGCTGTCGCTGAGCGCGATGCGCTCGAGTTCGATCGCGACATCGAGGAGCGGATCGTCCTTGATGCCGAGCTCGTTCAGCACCTCATGCGTCGTCTTCTGCATGATCTTGGCGCGCGGGTCGTAGTTCTTGTAGACGCGGTGCCCGAAGCCCATCAGGCGGAACGGATCATTCTTGTCCTTCGCCTTGGCGATGTATTTCGGGATGTTGTCGACCGACCCGATCTCCTCGAGCATCTTGAGGGCCGCCTCGTTGGCGCCGCCATGCGCAGGGCCCCAGAGGCAGGCGATGCCGGCTGCGATGCAGGCGAAGGGATTGGCGCCCGAGGAACCGGCAAGACGCACGGTCGAGGTCGAGGCGTTCTGCTCGTGGTCGGCGTGCAGGATGAAGATGCGGTCAAGCGCGCGCGACAGGACCGGATTGACCTTGTACTCCTCCGCCGGCACCGCGAAGCACATGCGCAGGAAATTCGAGGTGTAGTCCAGCGAGTTCAGCGGATACACGAAGGGCTGGCCGATCGTGTACTTGAAGGCCATCGCAGCCAGCGTCGGCAGCTTGGCGATCATCCGCATCGACGCGATCATGCGCTGCTGCGGGTCCGAGATGTCGGTCGAGTCGTGATAGAAGGCCGACATCGCGCCGACCGAGGCCACCAGCACCGCCATCGGATGCGCATCGCGTCGGAAGCCCTGGAAGAAGCGGGCCATCTGCTCGTGCACCATGGTGTGGCGCGTCACGCGGTAGTCGAAATCCGCCTTCTGCGCCGCGGTCGGCAGGTCTCCGTAAAGCAAGAGATAGCAGGTCTCGAGAAAGTCGCCATGCTCGGCAAGCTGCTCGATTGGATAGCCGCGATGGAGCAGAACGCCCTCGTCGCCATCGATATAGGTGATCTCCGACTCGCAGCTCGCGGTCGAGGTGAAGCCGGGGTCATAGGTGAACATCCCGGTTTGTGCGTAGAGCTTGCTGATGTCGATGACGGATGGGCCGATCGATCCGGTCTTGACCGTCAGGTCGACGGTCTTGCCGTCCACACTCAGCTGGCTGTTGGTTCCGCTCATCGATACCGATCCTTTCAGGCTCGCTGCTGATCAATCTTCGTTCCATCCGAGCCGGCACGAATGGGTGCCGGAACGGCAATCATCATCCGAGTGGCTCTGCGTAACGGCCATGTGACGGGATTGCAGGCAAAGGAAGGTACATCCGACTGATATTAAAGCAATATTCATACCGGGGCGCCGCTTCGGACACCCTCGGCATATGCGGCGTCACTAGCCCATTTGCCCTTGGGGTTCAACCAATCACAAAGGCGGGGCTGCCCCGCCTTTGATCACGTTTGATCGCTGAGACGAGCGAGCGTTTCCTCGCGGCCGAGCACCGCCATCACATCGAACAGGCCGGGCGACTGGCTCCGTCCGGTGAGTGCGGCCCGCAGCGGCTGCGCCACCTGTCCGAGCTTGAGGGCATGTTCTTCGGCGAAGGCCCGGACCGCGGCCTCGAGCGGAGCCGGTGTCCAGTCGTTCACCGCGGCAAGCTTCTCTGCCAGGCTGGGCATGCGCTGGCGGGCGCCCTCGTCGAGCAGCGTCGCCGCCTTCTGATCGAGTGCGAGCGGACGCTTGGCAAAAAGATAGGAGGCGCTGTCGAGCAGCTCGATCAGCGTCTTGGCTCGCTCCTTCAATCCCGGCATCGCAGCAAKAAGCTTGGCTTCGAGAGCCGGATCGAGCTCGGGGCCGAGGCCGTGCGCGGGGCCGATTTCCGGCAAGATGCTCTTCAGTGCATMAAGCAGGTCACGGTCATCGGACTGGCGCATGTAGAGCCCGTTCAGGCTCTCCAGCTTCGCGTAGTCGAAGCGTGCCGGGGAACGGCCGATCGAGGAAAGATTGAACAGCGAGACCATCTCTTCGGTCGAGAAGATCTCCTGGTCGCCATGGCTCCAGCCCAGCCGGAGGAGGTAGTTGCGCAGGGCCACCGGCAGATAGCCCATGGAGCGATAGGCATCGACACCGAGCGCACCATGGCGCTTGGAGAGCTTCGCGCCGTCCGCCCCATGGATCAGCGGGATATGCGACATGCTCGGCACGCGCCAGCCCATCGCCTGGTAGATCTGGGTCTGGCGGGCGGCGTTGGTGAGATGGTCGTCGCCACGGATGACATGGGTCACGGCCATGTCATGGTCGTCCACGACGACAGCGAGCATATAGGTCGGGTTGCCGTCGGAACGCAGCAGCACGAGGTCGTCGAGATTCTCGTTCTGCCAGACGACGCGGCCCTGCACCTCGTCCTCGACCACCGTCTCTCCGGTCTGCGGCGCGCGCAGGCGGATGACCGGCTTCACGCCGGCCGGCGCGGTTGCCGGATCGCGATCGCGCCAGCGTCCGTCATAGCGCATGGGACGGCCCTCGGCGCGCGCCTTCTCGCGCATCTCCTCGAGTTCCTGCGGTGTCGCATAGCAATAATAGGCCTTGCCGGCGGCGAGCATCTGCTCGGCGACCTCGCGGTGCCGGGCCGCACGGGCGAACTGGTAGACGGTCTCGCCGTCCCAATCGAGGCCAAGCCAGGACAGGCCGTCGAGAATCGCCGCGATGGCCGGCTCGGTCGAGCGTTCGCGGTCGGTGTCCTCGATGCGCAGCAGCATCTTGCCGCCATGGCGACGGGCATAGAGCCAGTTGAACAGCGCGGTACGCGCGCCGCCGATATGCAGGAATCCGGTTGGAGACGGCGCGAAGCGCGTAACGACCGCATCACTCATGAAAGGCAGGCTCCGGCAGGACGGGAAATGAGGCCGACAGAGCGGCAGAGGAACAAGACGTCGAAGGGACATGACAACCGACGCCGCCCCTGTAACATGCTGATGGGGCCGACGTTAAGCGCAAGATCGCATCTGGTTGGCTGACCGAGGGACGGCCTATGCGCGAGGCGCCGCCAGACCCGAGCCGGCTGCGCGGCGCGCGTGTTCGCGCCGTACCATTCCGCATTCCCGAGATATGGTTTCAGGACGCTGCCATTCGGTTGTTTCTCGCCGAATGGCGCGCGCGCTTCCTGGGCGCCATCGCGATCGAGGCCGGACGAAGAAGGCTGTTTCTCTGGCTGCCGGTGCTGATGGGAGCCGGCATTCTGCTCTATTTCGCGGCTGATCGCGAGCCATCCTTCTGGGTCCCGCTCTCCGGCTTTGGCGTCTCCGCTGCGATGGCAGCGCTGTCGCGCGCCCGACGCCCGGTCATGCTCGCTTGCGTCGGCCTTGCTGCCATCTTCGCCGGCTTTGGTGCCGCGGCCTGGCGCACGGCGACAATCGCAGCACCGATGCTCGATCGAATGCGCGTGGGACAACTCACCGGCTTTGTCGAATCGGTCGAGGCGCGCGACGCCGGCGCGCGCCTCGTGATCCTGGTGACCAGCATTGCCGGGGTGGAGCCTGAACGCCTGCCACGGCGGGTTCGGGTCAACGTCAAAGGTGGTTCGGTTTCGCCGGGCGATCACATCGCTGCCGTCGCGCGCCTCCTGCCGCCGCCCGGTCCAGTGCGACCAGGTGGCTACGACTTCGGGCGCGACGCCTTCTTCCGAGGGCTTGGTGCAGTCGGGACCATCCCCGGAAAGATCACGCTCGCCCCACCACCCTTGCAGCCACCGCTCGAGCTTCAGATACCCGCGACGGTCGACCGGGCGCGCAATGCCCTGACGGAGCGCATCGCCGGGATCGGGGGAGGGCAGGCTGGCGCGATGGCGGCGTCGCTGGTTACTGGCAAGCGCGGCCTCATCACGGAGGCGACCAATATCGACCTCCGCGCGGCCGGAATCTATCATATCATCTCGATCTCGGGCCTTCACATGGTGCTGGCCTCCGCCACGATCTTCGGCCTGGTCCGTGGCCTGCTGGCGCTATCGCAAACGCTGGCATTGCGCTGGCCCATAAAGAAACTCGCCGCCCTGGCCGCGATGCTCGGCGCCACGGCTTATTGCATCTTCTCGGGAGCCGAGGTCGCGACGGTGCGCTCGCTGATCATGACATTGGTCATGCTCGGTGCGATTCTCGTCGATCGCCCGGCGCTCAGCATGCGCAATCTGGCTCTCGCTGCGATGATCGTTCTGCTGCGCGAGCCTGACGCGCTGCTTGGTCCAAGCTTCCAGATGTCCTTTGGCGCTGTCGCGGCGCTGATCGCCTTTGCCGAGCGCTGGGAGGATCGCGGCCACTCCGAGGCGCCGGCGAACCTGCCTTGGCCGCTACGGCCGATCTGGATCGCGGTGGTCGGGCTCACGGTCACGACCGTGCTGGCGACGGTCGCAACCGCACCGTTCGGTGCCTATCACTTCCAGACCTTCAACCCCTTCGGTCTGCTCGGCAATGCGCTCGCCTTGCCCTTCGTTTCCCTGATCGTCATGCCTGCCGCTGTCTTCGGCGTGCTCGCCTATCCCTTCGGCCTGGATTGGCCGGCTTGGGCGCTCATGGGAGTCGCTTCGGACTATGTGCTGCAATCCGCGCGCTGGGTTGCGGGATTCGACCACTCCGCGGTGATCATTCCTGCATTCGGGGCCGCGGCGCTCGCATGCTTTGCCGCCGCGCTTCTCTGGATCACGCTCTGGACGACACCGCTGCGCTTCCTGGCCGTCGCCCCCCTGATCGCGGGACTGCTCGTGGCAGCGAAGCCCGACAGGCCCGACATCCTGATCGAACGCGATGGTTCCGGGATCCTGGTCCGCGGGGGCGATGGTCGCATGATCCTGGCGGGGCAACCGAGCCGCTTCGTGCTGCAGCAATGGCTGAACGCAGATGGCGATAATCGCCGGACTGACGACAACAGCCTGCGGGAAGGCGCGACCTGCGACACGTTGGGTTGTGTCGTCCGCAGCAAGGATGGACGAAGCGTTGCCTTTGCACGTGATCGCCTGGCCATCGTCGAGGACTGTCGGCGCGCCGATCTCGTCATCACGCCGATTCCGTGGAACGCTCCGTGCGCAGCACGACTGATCGACCGCAGGGCATTGTCGCGCGATGGCGCGACCGCCCTTGTCGGCAACAAGGGCGGCTGGCGCGCCCATCTATCAGAGCAGGATGGTGTCGATCGTCCCTGGAGCCGCAAGCGGGAGCGGCCTGCAAGCACGCCGGCTTTGCCGCTGGCGGCTGTCGAAGAACACGAGCCGCTTCAGTAGCGCCGCATCAGGTTGACCAGGCGGCCCTGAATCTTGACGCGGTCCGGTCCCAGCACCCTTGTCTCATAGGCGGGATTGGCAGCCTCGAGCGCGATCGAGGAGCCGCGCTTGCGCAGTCGCTTCAGCGTTGCTTCCTCGTCATCGATCAGAGCCACGACGATATCCCCGGTATTGGCCGTGTCCTGACGCTTGATCACCACCGTATCGCCGTCGAGAATGCCGGCTTCCACCATCGAGTCGCCGCGAACCTCGAGGGCAAAATGTTCACCGGGGCCAAGCATGTCGRCAGGCAGTGCCACGGTATGGCTGCGGCTCTGGATGGCGGAAATCGGTGTACCGGCGGCAATCCGCCCCATGACCGGAATCGCAACCGTGGAGCGCACATCTTCGTCCGGGGGCGGTGCGATCGGCCGGACCTTGCCAAGCCCCCCTTGGACGACGGAGGGGCTGAACCGTCCGCGCGTCGCCTGAGGGCCGCCGGCCCCTTCGGGCAGCTTTATGATCTCCAGCGCTCGGGCTCGATTGGGAAGGCGGCGAATGAACCCGCGCTCCTCCAGCGCCATGATCAGGCGATGGATACCGGACTTGGAGCGCAGATCGAGCGCGTCCTTCATCTCGTCGAAGGAGGGGGGCACCCCTGTCTCGCGCAGGCGTTCCTGGATGAAACGAAGCAGTTCGAACTGTTTGCGTGTCAGCATGGTTCCCGCCGGCGCTCTTTGTATGGAATCGAAACAAAGCACGAACACCATACAGGTTCGCGTTGTGTTCCGCAAGCGCGCTCAGCGTAGGCGGATGATCCGGCAGTTGTCGCCTTTGTTTGCCGGCGCAGCAAACGATTCGCGAATGAGTAGCGCGTCGKCGCGGGCAAGAGTGGCCAGCATCGATGAATCCTGCTTGGCGAAGGGCGTTGCCAGCCATCCTTCCGGAGTGAGCGTCAGTTCCGACCTCATATAGTCCCGCCGCTCATCATTTGCCGGCAAATTTCTTCCGACGATTGCAGGCTCACTCAGATCGCGCTCCGGTTCCGGTACGCCCAGGAGGGTCCTGAGCAGGGGCACGACGAAGAGATGCCCGCAGACGATGGACGAGACGGGGTTTCCGGGTAGGCCGAGCGCGACCATGCGGCCGAGGCGGCCCATCATCATCGGCTTGCCCGGCCGCATGGCGATCTTCCAGAAGCCGRGCGCCATGCCTTGACCGATCAACGCTGCCTGGACGAGATCGTGCTCACCTACCGAGGCTCCTCCGAGGGTGATCAGCACATCGGCATCGGCCTTCCGTGCCTGGCCAATCTTGTCGGCGAGATCGGCATGATCATCGCGGGCAATCCCGAGATCGAGCGCCGTGCCGCCGGCCTGCTCGACCAGCGCGGCGAGCGCAAAACTGTTGGACGCGACGATCTGGTCGGGTCCAACCGGCTCGCCGGGCTGGACCAGTTCGTCGCCGGTCGCGAGGATCGCGACCAGTGGCTTGCGACGCACCGTGAGCATGGGGTGGCCCATGGCTGCCGCGAGGCCGAGGCTCGCACTGTCGAGCCGGCTGCCGGCGAGAAGCAACACCTCGCCCTCGCAGAAGTCCAATCCTGCCTGACGAACGAACTTGCCGCGCTCGGCGCCCTCGCGCACGCGGATCGTCGCAGTGCCGACGCCGTCCGCATTCTCCTGAATCAGGATCGTATCGGCGCCCTCCGGAATCGGAGCACCGGTGAAGATGCGAACAGCCTCATTGGAGCGGACCATCCCTGAGAAGGAACGACCGGCAGCCGATTCGCCGATGACACGCAATTCATTTGCCGGCGCAATATCATCTGCGCGAACGGCGTATCCGTCCATTGCGGAGTTGGCAAAGGGGGGCTGGGTCCGAAGCGCCTGCAGGTCGGCGGCGAGCACGCGCCCTACGCAATGTGCGAGTGGCAGGGTTTCTGATGGTGTCGGTGCCGGAACGCTGTCGATCAGCGCCTTCAGGGCGACGGGGACGGGCGTGAGGCTCATCGCGCAGTTTCCGGGAGATCGAAAGTGCCGGATTTTCCACCTGACTTGTGGACGAGCCTGATGCCTTCGATCCGCATCGCCCGGTCGACCGCCTTGACCATGTCGTAAACTGTGAGGCAGGCGACGCCGACAGCGGTCAACGCCTCCATCTCGACGCCGGTCTGTCCCTTCATCTTGACCTCAGCGCTCACGCGCACCCCGGGCAATGTCTCGTCCAGGGTGAGGTCGACGCTGATCTTGCTGATCAGCAGGGGGTGACAGAGCGGGATCAGTTCATGCGTGCGCTTAGCGGCCATGATTCCAGCCAGGCGCGCCGTGCCAAGTACGTCGCCTTTCTTGGCGTCGCCATCGCGCACGATCGCCAGAGTCCCGGGCTGCATGACGACACAGCCCTCGGCGACAGCGATGCGCGAGGTCTCCTCCTTGTCGCCGACATCGACCATATGGGCCTGGCCGCTGGCGTCGAGATGGCTGAGCTTGCTCATGCTGCGCTGCGCGCAGAACCGGTCAGGAGATCACGGGTGGCAGCGGCGACATCGTCCTGCCGCATCAGGCTCTCGCCGACGAGGAAGGTGTTGACGCCGGCGCGCTGCAACCGTGCGATGTCGGCATGGCTGAAGATGCCGCTCTCGCCAACGATGATGCGGTCCGCGGGGACGCGCGGAGCAAGTCTCTCGGTGACGGCGAGATCGACGGCAAAGCTGCGAAGGTCGCGATTGTTGATGCCGAGCAGGGGGCTGTCGAGCTCGAGGGCACGATCGAGCTCGGCTTCGTTGTGAACCTCGACCAGCACGTCGATGCCGAGTGACTTTGCCGTCTCGTTCAGCGCGCGGGCTGTCCCGTCATCGACACCGGCCATGATGATCAGGATACAGTCGGTGCCCCAGGCGCGAGCCTCGAAGACCTGATAGGGGTCATAGAGGAAATCCTTGCGCAGGGCGGGAAGGCCGCTTGCCGCGCGCGCCTGCTGCAGGAATTCCGGCTGTCCCTGGAAAGAGGGGGCATCGGTCAGTACGGACAGGCAGGCCGCGCCGCCATCGGCATAGGCGCGTGCCAGCGATGGCGGGTCGAAATCGGCGCGGATCAGCCCCTTGGACGGGCTGGCCTTCTTGATCTCGGCGATCAATGCAGGCTTGCCGGCCGCGTGTTTCGCGGCAAGCGCGGCCGTGAAGCCACGCACGGGGCCGGCAGCCAGGGCGCGCTGCTCGATCTCCGCCTGGGAAACCGCGGCCTTGGCTGCGGCGATCTCCTGACGCTTATAGGCCTCGATGCGGGCGAGGATGTCGCTCATGACGTCCTCACGCGTTCGAGCTGGCGATAAGTGCGGTCAGCGTCGCCTTGGCCTTGCCGCTGTCGATCGCCGAGGTCGCGCGGGCGAGGCCGTCGCGCAGATCACCGGCCTGACCGGCCACGACGAGCGCGGCGGCGGCATTGAAGGCCGCGATATCGCGGAAGGGCGTCTTCTTGCCGTCGAGAACCGCGCGGAGCGCCTCGGCATTCTGCGCCGGTTCACCGCCGCGCAGATCCTCGGGCTTTGCACGGGCCAGGCCGACATCGTCCGGGCTGATCGAGAAACTCTCGATCTTGCCCTTGTCGAGCGCGACGACGCGGGTCGGGCCGGTGGTGGTAATCTCGTCAAGGCCGTCAGAGCCGTTCACGGCCCAGATGCGGTCGGAGCCCAGAGCAGACAGCACGCGCACCATCGGCTCGAGCCAGGTCTCTGAGAAGGCGCCGACGAGCTGCCTCTTGACACCGGCCGGGTTGGAGAGCGGCCCGAGCAGGTTGAAGATGGTGCGGGTGCCGAGTTCTGTGCGCACCGGCGCTACAYSCCGCATCGAGGCGTGATGGGTCGGCGCGAACATGAAGCCGACGCCGGCCTCGGCGATGCAGCGCTCCGTGCCCGCGGGCTCGAGCCCCACCTTGACGCCGAGCGCGGTGAGCACGTCGGCCGCTCCGGAACGTGACGAGGCGGCGCGATTGCCATGCTTGGCGACCGGCACGCCGCAGGACGCGGTGATGATCGCGGCCAGCGTCGAGACGTTATAGGAGCCCGAAGCGTCGCCGCCGGTTCCGACGATGTCGATCGCGCCGGCCGGTGCTTTTACCGGCAGCATCTTGCCGCGCATGGCGCTGACCGCGCCGGCGATCTCCTCGACGGTCTCGCCACGGACGCGCAGCGCCATCAAGAAGGCGGCCGCCTGCGCATTGGTGACCTCGCCGGACAGGATGGTGTCAAAGGCATCGCGCGCCTCCTCGCGGGAGAGTGAGGCGCCGGTCGCCACCTTGGCGATGAAGGGTTTGAAATCGTCCATGGGTTCTTCGACGTCAGGCTGTTTCGGAAAGGGCGGCACGGTCCTGTGTCTGCGACCATCGTTCCGCCAGGCCGAGGAAATTGCGCAGGATCGTCGC
>NZ_JBFTLD010000210.1:0-11896 GCF_056396265.1 Allobosea sp. 05T422_2
ATGCCGGCGGGCGAGGCAGCCGTTGCGTCGTCGCGGATGGAGATCACGATGAACAGGGCCTGCACCAGCATCGCCAGGGGCGTCGCGACCATGCTGGCGCTTTCAGGTGCCGCCGCTTCGGCACAGGCGCATCCAAAGGCCGGCTTGGCGCCGCCATTGCCCGCCAGTGCGCCGCGCGTGCGGCCGGTCCAGGACGAAGGAGCGCCCCATTCGCCCTGCAGGGATGGGCGCTTCAGCTTCGGCCGACCGGTCGATTGCGAGGCGGAACTGCGACGCTGGCACGCAGGCCGCGCGCCCTCCGACCCCTGCACGGACGGGCGCTACAGTTCAGGCGAGGCGTATGACGGCCATGCGGAGTACCAGCCCTGGAGGTGGCGGGAACGGGCGAAGGACAACGGCTTCTGGAAATAGCTGCGTGCTCAGGCGGCCAGGCCTGGCTGGGGGAAGACCATCCTGAGACAGGCACCGCCCGATGCTGAATCGAGCGCGAGCACCTCGCCTCCGTGACGATGCATGATCTCGCGAACAAGGTTGAGACCGAGGCCCGAGCCGCGGCTTTGCGCATGAAGCCTTTGAAAGGGCTCGAAGACACGTTCGCGTTGCTCGCGCGGAATGCCGCATCCGTCGTCCTGGATGTCGATGATCGCGGAGTGACCGACGCGGACGGCAATCGTTCCAGTCCGGCCGCCATGCTCGATCGCGTTCTGGACCAGATTGGTCAGGGCCCGCTCGACCGATAGCGGATCTCCAATGACCGTGACCGGATCTCCCTCGGGCTTGAACTCCATCTGATAGCCGGCGGCGAAGGCCAGGGGCGCAAGGTCGACCACGACCCGCTTCGCAATCGCGTTGAGGTCCATGGGCGTGAACGTGTCCGTCTGCTGATCGAGCCGCTCAAGGTCAAGAAGCTGCTCCATCATGGTCGCCAGCCGCGCAACATCCTGGAGGAGGCGCGTCTTCTCTTCGCCCGCCGGCAGGGATGCCAGCCTCGTATTGAGAATGGCGACGGGCGTCCGCAGTTCATGCGCGGCGGCCGCCAGGAAGCGCTTGTGTTGCTCGTAGCCCCTGTCGAGACGTCCAAGGGCGGCATTCACCGCCGTGACTAGCGGCGTGATCTCGACCGGCACGTCATCGAGGGGCAAACGAACACCCCGCCGGTCGATCTCGATGCGCCCGGCCTGCGCCGCTGCCCGGCCCAATCCGGCCAAGGCTCCTCGGACCACCAGCGGAGTGACGAGCAGGGCCGCGACCGCCATCACGGCGAGAACGGGCAGAACCTCCTTGAGGAACACGAGGCTCATCCCCAGGGCCACAAGATAGAGCGATGCCCGGGTCTCGGTGCCCGTCACGACCTGGACCTCGCCAGCTGCGCTGTTCACCCATCTGACCCGTGCCGTGGCGCGGGGAGGATCGCCGATATTCCAGCCCAGCCGGGCCTGGCCGATATGGTCGAGGCTGTCGCCGAGCTGGCTGAAATCCGCAGGAACGGCTCCTTCGGACACGCGGTGGCCCGTGCGGTCCCGGATGACGAACCAGAGATTTGGATTAGAAGCCCGCATCCGGGTCAATTGGCGCGTTGGCCGCAGCACCAGCTTGCCAGTCGGCCCGCGCGCCACCGCGCCTCGCAGGGTCTCAATGGTGCTCTCGACCGATGAGAAGTCGAACAACGCCCCTGTGGCGAACAAGCCAGCGACGATCAGCATGATGGCGGCAGCCTGGAACGCCATGAGCCGCCCGATCAGCCGGCGCTTGAGGGAATACCCGCCATCCATCGTCAGGCGGTTTCGCGGATGAGGTAACCGACTCCGCGAATCCCATCGATCGTCGCGCCGGCATCAGCTTCCGCAAGCTTGCGGCGCAGGCGAGAGACATGGGTATCGAGCGCGTTGGACTGGATCTCGTCATCCAGACCGAACACGGCCTCCATCAGGAAGGTTCGCAAGACCATTCGCCCCATCCGGCGCATCAGGGCTTCCAGCACCAGCAATTCGCGCCGCGGCATGGCGAGCATCTGGCCTGCCACACGGGTCTCGCGGTGCACGAAATCGAAGGAAAGGCGACCGATCCGCACCGTATCGGAGCGCATGCCGGCAGGCCGGCGCAGGAGTGCGCGCAGGCGCGCCAGAAGTTCCTCGAAGGCGAAAGGCTTGCCGAGATAGTCATCGGCTCCATGGTCAAGACCCGCGACCCGGTCGTTCAAGTCCCCACGCGCCGTCAGCATGAGGACCGGCACCGTGTCGCCCTTTGCCCGCAGCCTTCGGACCAGGTCCAGGCCGTCGCCATCGGGCAACTGGCGGTCAAGCAGCACTGCATCATAGATGCCGCAGCTTTCGCTCAGCATTGCCTCTGCATCCGCTCTGGTTGGCAGATGGTCCACGACCATGTCCTGACGGGTCAGCGCAGTGCGCAGCGCTGAAGCCATTGCCGGCTCATCCTCGACCAACAAGATGCGCAAGGCGGAATCTCCCGCTCCTCGGGGGTAACCGCCTATCGAGTGCGGATTGCGCCAACCTTGCATGGAAGCTCGGTCCCGACCTCGCCGGCGAGAGCTCATTCCGGCCTCATCGAGTCCGGCACGCCCCTGCGCCTCCGCATGACAGGCTGGCTCAACCCCGTCGTGGCATCGATGCCGACGGCGCCGCGAAACAGAGCGGTGCACTCATGGAAGCTCCGGGCCCGCTCAACCATTGCGGTGGCCGCCACTGGGATGGACTGCACATGTCATCGAGAATGCTACCCGGCGCCGGGCGAAGCCTCCGCGTTGCGCCTGAAGACGCCTTGGGACGGAGGACCGGCATGCTGGCCTCCGACAACTGGTCTTTCTTCCGCGCCTGGATCGGTGCGCCGTTGCGTGTCGCTTCGGTGAYGCCGTCGGGCACCGCCCTGGCGGATCTGATGACACAGGAGGTCACGCCGGAAACCGGGCCTGTCATTGAACTTGGACCTGGAACCGGCGCATTTACCCAGGCGCTCATCAGGCGAGGCGTGCCCGAGCACAACCTGACCCTCGTCGAGTTCGGGCCCGATTTTGCGCGGCTGCTCGAAATGCGCTTTCCCGAGGCCCGTGTGCGCTGGATGGACGCTTCACGCCTTCGCGAAGTCGCTCTTTACGAAGCAGGAGGGGTTGGCGCCGTGATCAGCGGCCTTCCCGTGCTTTCGATGCCGCCACGAAAGGTCATCGCCATTCTCAGGGGCGCGTTTGGCTATTTGCGGCCGGGCGGCGCCTTCTATCAGGTCACCTATACGACGCGCTGCCCCATCCCGAAGCCAATCCTGGATCGCCTCGGCCTTCGCGCAACACGGATMGGCTCGACATTGCGCAACATCCCGCCGGCGGCAGTTTACCGGATTGCCCGGCATCGCCCCTCGCGGTCGAGTCTGGTCTGAAAAGGTCGAACGACAGCTGGATTCAGGCAGGGCGCGAGCGGAGGCGMGCGTTAACGCGCGCCTCCGCTCTGCGTCATCAGGCCGCCTGACTATCCCTCGTTGCAACCGGGCGTTCGAGATCCTGCGTCCAGTCGGTCATCGAGCCGTCATAGAGCGACACCTCGTCGTTCCCCAGAAGTTCGGAAAGCACGAACCAGTTCAGCGCTGCAGTGTGGCCGGTGTTGCAATAGGAAATCGCAGGTCCGTTCGGCACGCTGGAAAACAGGGCCGACAGGTCGCCTGCAGGTTTCAGGCGACCGGTCGAGAGATCGAAGGCCTCTGCGTAGTCACGCGAAATCGCGCCTGGAATATGCCCGGCGCGCGTCGCTTCCGCAGCCTTCTCGCGGCCCTCGAAATAGCTCGCCGAACGGGCGTCGACCAGGGTCGCGAGCCTGCTCTTCGAGGCGACGAGGGCGGCATCGGCAGTGCTGCGCAGCCGCTGCTGCACGACGACGGGATAAGGCTCGGCCGGTTTTGGCGCGGATGGACCGGCTTCGATCGGTCGCGACGGGTCGGCGCTCCACGCCCGGAATCCGCCATCGAGAATGGCCTGCTGGCCATGGCCGATCAGCTTCAAGGTCCAGTAGACCCGCGCAGCTGCGGCGAAGTCGGTCGCGCTGACGCCTGCCGGTACGATGACGACATCGTCATGCGGCTTGATGCCGAGGCTGCCGACCAGCCCGGCCAGATGATCGAGCGGCGGCAGCATGCCCGGTGCATTGCCGACCTTGGCGCGCCAGCCGTCGGCGACGTAATTGGTGTGCACGGCGCCTGGGATATGTCCCGCCTCATAGGCCGCCTTTCCGCCACCATCGACCGATGAGCGGATGTCGAGAACGACGAGGTTGCTGTCGGCCAGGCGCCGGGCCAGGGCCTCAGGCGTGGTCAGTCCGGAGAAGGTATCGCTCATTCCGCCGCCACCTGCTGCAGTTCATCGACAACTTCGAGCGCGTAGCTCATCTCGGCCGTCGCCCCGAGCATGATCGAGGCGGAGCAGTATTTTTCCTTCGACAATGTGACGGCGCGCTCGACCTTGGCTTGCGCCAGCCCGCGGCCGGTCACGCGATAGGAGAGATGGATCTTGGTGAAGACCTTCGGGTCTTCAGTCGCGCGCTCGGCCTCGACTTCGACCTCGCACCCCGTGACGGCTTCGCGGCCCTTCTTGAGGATCGAGACGACATCGAAGCCGGTGCAGCCCGCGAGACCGATCAGCAGCATCTCCATCGGCCGGATGCCGATATTGCGCCCGCCATATTCCGGAGCGCCATCCATGATGATGGCGTGGCCGCTGCCGGCCTCACCCATGAAGGCCATGCCCTCGACCCAGCTTGCCCGTGCTTTCATCGTCGTGTCCTCTCAAAGCCTGACTCGGCGAAAGACTTAAACGGTCGGCGGCGATGAGGCGAGGGTGGTGTCACGCCGCGGCAAACAGGCTGCCATGGGTGATCCGCAAGCGCACCCGTTCGCCGATGGCCGGTGCGACCTGGCTTGCGAGATCGACATCGATCCGCCGGATCAAGCCTTCAACGGCAATCTCGGCGCGCCGCAGCGGCCCGTTGCGGCGCAAATCCTCGACCACGCCGGGGAGGGCGAGCGGGGTATCGTCAACGATGCGCATATGCTGCGGCCGGACATAGAGCGAGGCGGCCCCGCCCTGGTTCTGCTGCAGGCCGCCAAGGACCGGCCGATTGCCGAAGAAGGCCTGCCCGCCGACGACCTCGACAGGGAGCTTGTTCGCCTCGCCCAGGAATTCGCAGACGAAGGGCGTCGCTGGATGGTCATAGACGTCATCGGGCGAACCGACCTGCTCCAGCCGCCCGTCGTTCAGGATCGCGACGCGGTCGGCCAGCTCGAGGGCCTCTTCCTGGTCATGGGTGACGAAGAGGGTGGTGTGGCCGGTGCGCCTGTGAAGGTCGCGCAGCCAGCCGCGCAAATCCTTGCGGACCTTGGCRTCGAGCGCTCCAAAGGGTTCGTCGAGCAGCAGCACGCGCGGCTCGATGGCGAGCGCGCGGGCAAGGGCGACGCGCTGGCGCTGGCCACCGGATAGTTGCGTCGGGAAGCGCCGCTCAAGCCCGCCGAGCTGGACGAGTTCGAGCAGTTCGCTGACGCGCCTGGAGATTTCGCTCGCGCTCGGCCTCTCGCTCCGCGGCCGGGCCTTGAGGCCGAAGGCAATGTTGGACGCGACATCCATATGCCTGAACAGCGCGTAGTGCTGGAAGACAAAGCCGATCCGCCGCTCGCGCAGGCTGAGTCGGCGCGTATCGGTTTCGTCGAACAGCACGCGGCCATCATCGGCCTGTTCGAGCCCTGCGATCAGCCGCAGCAGCGTGGTCTTGCCCGAGCCCGATGGGCCGAGCAGCGCGACGAGTTCGCCGGGCTGCACGTCGAGCGAAACGCCGCGGAGGGCGGCAAAATTCGAGAAGCTCTTCTGGACGCTCTCGATGGTTACGGCAACGGACATTGGTAGCCTCCGTCAATGGCGCGACTTGGCGGAGATCGCATCCGCGAAGTGCCATTCGAGATAGGTCTTGAGGGCGAGCGTCACCAGTGCAAGCCCGGCCAGCAACGAGGCGACGGCAAAGGCAGCGACGCTGTTGTATTCATTGTAGAGAATCTCGACATGCAGCGGCATCGTCGTGGTCAGCCCCCTGATCCGGCCGGACACGACCGTGACGGCGCCGAACTCGCCCATGGCGCGTGCGTTGCAGAGCAGCACGCCATAGAACAGGCTCCACTTCACATTCGGCAGCGTGATGGTGAGGAAGGTGCGCCAGGGCGAGGCGCCCAGCGTCAGGGCCGCCTCTTCGTCGCTCGAGCCGAGCGCCTGCATGTGCGGAATCAACTCGCGCGCAACGAAGGGGAACGTGACGAAGATCGTCGCCAGCACCAGCCCGGGCAGCGCGAAGATGATCTCGATATCATGGGCCTTGAGCCAGGGCCCGAGAAAGCCCTGCGCGCCGAAGAGCAGAACATAGACCAGGCCCGAGATCACCGGAGAGACCGAGAAGGGCAGGTCGATGAAGCTGATCAGCAGGCTCTTTCCCCGGAACTCGAACTTGGCGATGGCCCAGGCGGCGGCGACGCCGACGACTAGATTGAAGGGCACCGCGATGGCGGCGACCAGCAGGGTCAGGCGAACGGCGCTCAGGGCATCCGGCTCCGTAATGCTCTCCAGGAAGAGCCCATATCCCTTCGCAAAGGCTTCGATGAAGACCGCGATCAGCGGCAGGAAGAGGAACAGCAGCAGAAAGCCCAGTGCCAGGCTCAACAGCAGGGCGCGGATCCAGAAGCCGTCGCGCAGCGCGCGGTCGGTCTTGTAGATGGCGGCCGGCAGCGGCGTGTCAGACATGACCCAGTCTCCCGCGGCTCCAGGACTGGATTCCATTGATCGCCAGGATCAGCGCGAAGGAGACGATCAACATGATCGTCGCGACGACGGAAGCCCCCGCATAGTCGAACTGTTCCAGCCGGATCACGATCAGGAGCGGGGCGATCTCGGAGAACATCGGCACGTTGCCCGCGATGAAGATCACCGAGCCGTATTCGCCGACGGCACGGGCGAAGGCGAGGACGAAGCCGGTCAGCAACGCTGGCACGATACCGGGAAGGATGACCCTGAAAATGGTGCGCAACCGGCTGGCGCCAAGCAGTGCGGCGGCCTCCTCGATATCCGCATCGGCTTCCTCCAGCACTGGCTGCACGGTCCGCACCACGAAGGGCAGGCCGAYGAAGACGAGCGCCACCATGACGCCGAGCGGGGTATAGGCGACCTTGATGTTGTAGGGAGCCAGCAGGGCACCGATCCAGCCGTTCGGCGCGTAGATCGAGGCGAGGGCGATGCCTGCGACAGCGGTCGGCAGCGCGAAGGGCAGGTCGACCGCGGCATCGAGCAGCCGCCGGCCGGGGAAGCGGTAGCGCACCAGAACCCAGGCGATGATCAGCCCGAAGATGGCGTTGAGGATCGCGGAAAACAGGGCAGCGCCAAAGGACAGCTTCAAGGCAGCCTGGGTGCGGGCCGAGGTGATGATCGCCCAGATATCAGCGGGGCCAGCGCTTGCCGCCTTGAGGAAGAGTGCCGCGAGCGGGATGAGCACGATCAGCGACAAGGCGCTGATCGTGATGCCGAGCGACAACCCGAAACCGGGAAGGATGCTAGGCTGCCGCCAGGAGCTGGCCGTTACCGCCACGCGGTCACCGCGCCGGCTTGTAAAGCTGATCGAAGGTCCCGCCATCGGCGAAATGATCCTTCTGTGCCTTGGTCCAGCCACCGAAAACGGTGTCGATGGTGATCAGCTCAAGCTTGGGGAAACGCGCGAGGTCCTCAGCTGCCGCGGCCTCCGTATTGCGCGGCCGGTAGAAGTTCTTCGCGATGATGGCCTGTGCAGCCGGCGTATAGAGGAATTCGAGATAGRCCTGGGCTGCGGCACGCGTTCCCTTGGCATCGACATTGCCGTCGACGATCGTCACCGGCGGCTCTGCCAGGATCGAAAGCGAGGGCACGACGATGTCGAACTTGTCGGCGCCGAATTCCTGCAGCACGAGGAAGGCCTCGTTTTCCCATGACAGGAAGACGTCACCCTGGCCGCGCTGGGCGAAGGTCGTGGTCGAGCCGCGCGCGCCCGTGTCGAGCACCGGCACGTTCTTCAGCACGGCGGCGATATAGTCCCGCACCTTCGCCTCGTCCTTGCCATAGGCCTTCTCGGCCCAGGCCCAGGCCGCGAGATAGTTCCAGCGTGCGCCACCCGAAGTCTTGGGATTCGGGGTGATGACGCTGATGCCAGGCTTGGCGAGGTCGCCC
Source organism: Allobosea sp. 05T422_2 (assembly GCF_056396265.1). NCBI lineage: Bacteria > Pseudomonadati > Pseudomonadota > Alphaproteobacteria > Hyphomicrobiales > Alloboseaceae > Allobosea > Allobosea sp. 05T422_2. Next base: position 8,225 of record NZ_JBFTLD010000210.1, read on the forward strand.
CAGTCCTTGACGGCCTTGGGGTTGCCCTTGCGGGTCAGGAACACGATCGTCGAGGTGTAGGGAGAGGAGTTCTGCGGCAAGCGCTTTTGCCAGTCGAGCGGGATCTTCTTCGAGCGCTCGGCAACGGCGTCGATATCGCCCGCCAGCGCCAATGTCAGCACGTCGGCATTGAGCCCGTCGATCACGGTGCGGGCCTGGGCGCCCGAACCACCATGCGACTGGCGGATCGTCAGCTTCTGCCCCGTCTTCTTCTGCCACTCGGCGGTGAAGGCGGTGTTGATGGCGCGGTAGAGTTCGCGGGTCGGATCATAGGAGACGTTGAGCAACTCGCTCTGGGCGCGAGCGCCGCTGACGATACCGAAGCAGATGGAAAAGGCGCCGACGATCAGGGCTGCCTGGATTATCCGGCGAATGCGCTCTTGCGTCATGTCAGTGCTCCGTCGAAATCAATGCCGTCAGCTCATATGAGCGGGCAACCGTTCTGAATAACAAACAAAGCGTACTGAATTGGCGGTATTTCCTCAACCTACCGGTGCAGGTAGCCCCTTCCAAACTTTGCCCCGTCCGGAGAAAACGTCTCTCCTTTCAAGGCGTTCCAAGGCAGATGCGGCAATCGCGTCGTTCAGGCGAGGCCGGACACAAACCCGCATATCGGGCGTCCGCCGATTCGATCGGCCGGTCAGGCGCTGCGCAGAGTCTGCAGATCGAGCGCCTCGGCTGCAACACCTTCGAGCGCGCGTCCGATCAGCACAAGCAGCGGCCCTTTGGGCGGCAGCTCGCCAAGCCGCTCCGGCAGGGTGGCGATCGTTGCGCGCAAACGCGCTTCGCCGGGCTGCGTCGCGGCGACCACTGCGATCGCCGGCGTCTCGGGGGCGAGACCAGCGGCAATCGCCTGCTCGCGGAAGGCGGCCAGGGTGTTCCGCGCCATATAGATCACGGTCGTCGCATGAGGATCGGCAAGAGCTCGCCAGTCGAGATCCTCGGGCAGCGTCCCCGTGCGGGCATGGCCGGTCACGAACTGCAACCGCCTGGCATGGTCGCGGTGGGTCAGGGAGAGGCCGAGTGATGCCGCCGCCCCCTGAGCCGCCGAGATGCCGGGCACCATGACGACGGGAATACCGGCCCGGGCGCAGGCTTCGATCTCCTCGCCGGCGCGGCCGAAAATGCCGGGATCGCCGCCCTTCAGCCGCACGACATGCTTGCCGTGGCTCGCGAGCGAAACGATCAGCGTGTTGATGTCGTCCTGCTTGACGGAGGGACCATAGCCGGTCTTGCCGACCAGCATGCGTTTGGCCTCCCGGCGGGCGAATTCCAGCACGCCCGCGGAGACGAGGTCGTCATAGAGGATGATGTCGGCGCTCTGCAGCGCGCGGATCGCCTTCAGGGTCAGCAATTCCGGATCGCCGGGGCCAGCGCCGACGAGCGTGACCCTGCCGATGCCCTGATGGCCGCTCTCGAGACGGTCGAGTTCGGTAAAGAGCTCCGCTTCGTCGTGGGATTGCGGCGCGCGTTCCGGTTCCGCCATGGCGCGGCGGGTGAATTTCTCCCAGAAGGCACGACGCAGCGCGAAGGGCAGGTCGCGGGCCTGAACTGCAGGCCGCCACTCCTTGGCGGCCTGCGCCCAGTCCTTGAGACCGGCGGGAAGCAGGGCTTCGATCTTGGTACGGATGGTCTGGCCAAAAACGGGCGAGGCGCCGTCGGTCGAGATCGCGACGATCAGCGGGGACCGATTCACGACCGACCCAAAGGCGAAGTCACAGAATTCCGGCTTGTCGACGACGTTGACCGGCACGCCGGCCTGCCGTGCGGCGGCCGCGAAGGCGTGTGCCTCCTCGTCCTCTTCGATCTCGCCGATGGCCAGCGCCGCGCCATCGAAGTCGCCCGGCTGCCAGTGGCGGCTGTACAGGGTGATCCCGGCAGCAGGCGGGTCAGCGACGAGACTGTCGAACAGGTCCGTCTCCACACCCGCAAGAATGAGGAGATCGGCTCCAGACGCCGCGAGCAGCTCGGCCTTCCAGAGCGCACCTTCGCCCGTGCCCGCCAGCAAGACCTTGCGCCCGTCCAGCTTGTGGAACAGCGGCAACGTTGCCAGCCGCTCGATGCGGCGCGCAGTCGTCGGTTCGGGCGCTCTTTGCGTCATCGCGTGGTTTCTGCCGCCTTCAGGTCGACCGGCCGATCCGGTGCGCCAGCCGGCGGCATCAACAACCAGAATCCGGCAAGCGCAAGGATGATAAGCCGAAAGCAAATATCGAACCAGCGTTCATAGGGGCGAGGCGGAATCGCGCGCAACAGGTCGCCGTCCATGCAGTCCTCCCTCAAATCCTCACCCTCGCGGGCGCGCTGGCAGCCTGCCTCGCTCTGCGAGAACCTGGCCATGAATCAACCTGCCGCAGCGCGGGCCGCGCGCCGCTGGTCGAGAATGTTGCGGCCGTCGCCGTAGCCGCGCTGATAGCCATGGCTGATCCGGCCGGCCGCGCTCAGCCATTGATCGACCGGCTGGCGCGCTGCACTGGTCTCCGGCAGTTCGATCTCGTCGAAGCCGCATGAGAGCGCATAGGCGAACTGGTCGGCGATCAAGGGGCCGCTGGCGCGCAGGGTTCCGGTGAAGCCGTKGTTGCGAATGAGCTTGGCCAGGCTGAAGCCGCGCCCGTCCGAGAAGGCCGGGAAGGCAACGCTCACCAGCGAGAGCTGCCGGAGGACAAGCTTGAGTTCGGCGATCCGGATATGATTGGGCACGCTCACGCCGATGCGCTGGTCACGGGCTTTCTGCCGCAGCGCGTCCGGCAAAGCCTCCCAGTCGACGAGGGCATGCGAGAGGTTGTCGATGGCAGCCCCTTCGCTGCGCGTCCAGACATCCGTCTTGGTGCCGGAGCGATCAAGCAACAGCATGGGCGGTCTCCTGGAAAGCGGCTTTGAAAGGTCCAAGGCCGAGCCGGCGGACGGCATCGATAAAGCTCTCGTTCGCCTGGCGCGTCTCGACATAGACATTGACGATGCGTTCGATCGCATCGGGCACGTCCTCGGCGGCAAGGCCTGGGCCCAGAATCTCGCCGATGGCCGCGTTCTCGGTTGCGTCGCCACCGAGCGTGATCTGGTAGGATTCGATGCCGCRCTTCTCCAGGCCGAGAATGCCGATATGGCCGACATGGTGGTGGCCGCAGGCATTGATGCAGCCGGAGATCTTGATGTTCAGCTCTCCGATCTGGCGCTGACGCTCGGCATCCGCGAAGCGATGCTGGATGGCCTGGGCGATCGGGATCGAGCGCGCTGTCGCCAGCGCGCAATAATCGAGCCCGGGGCAGGAGATGATGTCGGTGATCATCCCGACATTGGCGGAGGCCAGGCCCGCTTCGCCGAGTTTCTGCCAGATCGCAAAGAGATCGCGTTGGCGCACATGCGGCAGGACGAGGTTCTGCGCATGGGTGACGCGCAGTTCGTCATGCGAATACTGCTCGGCCAGGTCGGCGACGAGCCGCATCTGCTCAGAGGTCGCGTCGCCCGGCGCCTGGCCTATCGGCTTCAGCGAAATGGTCAGCGCTGCATAGCCAGGGGCCTTGTGCGGAGCTGTGTTGACCTCCACCCAGCGCGCGAAGGCCGGATTGGTGGCCTTGGTCGCTTCCAGCACGCGGCTGACGGCGGGCAGGGCCTCGTAGGTTGGCGGAGCGAAATAGG
>NZ_JBFTLD010000211.1:0-11781 GCF_056396265.1 Allobosea sp. 05T422_2
TCGCCGGCGGCTGGGCAGCCGGCCCTGGCGCGGCGCCACCGGGGCGAGCGCCACCGCCGCCGCGCTCGTTCAGGCGGAAATCGACATCCTCCTGGAACTTGCGGAGCTGCTCGGTGAGCCGGCGGTTCTCGAACTGCAACTGCTCGATCTGGCCAGACAGCGCTCGGACCTGGTTTTCCAGTMGCCCGGTGCGCACGGTCAGCTCGGCTGCATCCTGCGCCGCAGCCGGCAACGCAGCCCATGTAATGGCCCCGAAGGCGACAGCAGCCAGCAGTCGCGCCCGGCTGGGTAGAAAGGCAAATTCTCGAACCATCATGAAGACCGGACTGTTTCTCTCAAGTGACGGGTTATCACACGCTGTCACCGCGGCCAAAATATGAAAAGGCCGGCACTTCCGCAGGGAAAGTGCCGGCCTCGATAGATTTCAGAAAGCCGGATGCTCAGACGCCGCCGGCGCCATCGAGCACGGTCACGGAACGGCGATTCTGCGACCAGCAGGAAATGTCGTTGCAGACCGCCACCGGGCGCTCCTTGCCGTAGGAGATCGTGCGCATCCGGTTGGCCTGGATGCCGCGCGAGGTCAGATAGTCGCGCACCGTCTGGGCGCGGCGAGCGCCAAGCGAATAGTTGTATTCGCGGGTGCCGCGCTCGTCGGCATGGCCCTCGACGGTGAAGGTGTAGCGCGGGTAGCGCTGCAGCCAGGAGGACTGCTTGTCGAGGGTCGAAACGGCCGTCGGCGTCAGGTCGGTCGAGTCGGTCTCGAAGAAGACGCGGTCACCGACATTCACGACGAAGTCCTGGGCGCTGCCCGGGGTGGCCGCGCCGCCGGCTCCAAAGCCGGCTTCGGCGTTCTGGTCCTTGGCGCAGGCGCCCAGTGCGAGCGTGGCGGCGATGGCGGCGGCGAAACGGGCAGTGCGCGGGCTGGCGAGCGAGGCAAGCAGCATGTTGATTCTCCAGGCGGGTCTAGGTTCCGCAATCAGAAAGTCTGAAACTCAGACACATCAATGATGTGTCAACCTAAACGAGACCTTGCCAAATCAAGGCGAAGTGGCGGCATTGCGGCGTATGGTTAACCAATTGCAGCGAAATGCAGCATTCTCCGAGCTGTTGCGCGACAGCAACAGATTGCCGCCTCAGCGCGCCGTCGTMAGCAGCGGAGACCAGCTCGGATCCGAGGCGAAAGCCGGTGTCGGCACCGGCACTTCGACCCGGCCCGTGATATCGACCATGTAGAGCTTGCCGCCGGATTGCCCGCCTGGATCACGGAAGAACATGATGTACTGGCCGTTCGGCGCCCAGTTCGGTGCTTCGTTGTGGAAGCCTTCGGTCAGGATACGCTCGCCCGAGCCGTCCGGCCGCATCACGCCGATGGCGAAGCCGCCACCGCCCTGGCGCGTGAAGGCGATCAGGTCGCCGCGCGGCGACCATGACGGCTGCGAATAGGAGCCCTGGCCGAAGGAGATGCGTTTGCCCTCCCCGCCGCCGAGCGCCATCACATAAAGCTGCTGCGAACCGCCGCGGTCGCTCTCGAACACCATCTGGGTGCCGTCAGGCGAGAACGAGGGCGAGGTGTCGATTGCGCCCGTCGAAGTCAGCCGCGTCGTCGTGCGCGAGCCGATATCGATCATGTAGAGATTTGCGTTGCCGCCCTGCTGCAGGCTGAGCGCGATCTTCGCGCCATTCGGTGAAAAGCGCGGGCTCGAGGTCATGTCGGGGAAATTCCCGACGACCTGACGCTGTCCGGTTTCGATATTCAGCACATGCACGCGCGGCTGCTCGCCGGTGCGCTGTGCCATATAGGCGACTTCCTGCGCCACAGGCGAGTAGCGCGGGGTCACGACCGAGACCTCGCCATTGGTCAGGTAGCGCACATTGGCGCCGTCCTGGTCCATGATGGCGAGCCGCTTGCGCCGGTTTTCCTTCGTCCCGGATTCGTCGACGAAGACGACGCGGGTATCGAAGAAGCCGCCGACGCCCGTGACCTTCGTGAAGATCGCGTCCGAGATGATATGGCCGACCCGCCGGCTGTTGTTCGGGTCGGTGAAATATTGCTGCCCGTCGATCTGCTCGCCGGTGACGACGTCCCAGAGCCGGAATTCCGCGCGAAGCCGGCCACCGTCGCGCGAGACGCGGCCCGTCACCAACCCCTGCACGCCGGCGGCCTTMCAGGCCTCGAACTGCGGTACTGCATCGAAGGCCGGGTTCTTGTCGGGGTGGCGCGACTTGTCGATCGGCTGGAAATAGCCGGAACGCTTGAGATTGTTGGTGATCACGCCGGACACCATCACGCCGGCCTCGCCGCCGAAATCGGCGATCGCGATCGGCATGGGCTGGAAAGTACCCTTGCGCAGGTCGATCACCAGTTCCGCGCGCGCAGCCGCCGGCACCAGCAGCGGCAAGGACATGGCCGATCCGGCAAGGGTCAGCGCGTGGCGGCGCGTCAGCCCGGAACGGGTCTGACCGGCGCCCTTGATCATGGAGTTGCGAAACATGGGGGTCACAGCACGTCCCTAGCGTCGAAATTGACGACGACATCACGCCAGTCGTCATAGTAAGCGGCAAATTGAGCAGGAATGCGCAGGGGCGCGCAACGGCGTGTCGCCGTCAGGGCCGAATCGGCCGCGACCCGGAACAGCGGATCGGACGAGGTGTTGATCACGCCCGGCTGGCCCGCGAGCGAGCCGTCGGTATTCAGCTTCATCCGCACCGAAGGCACGACTGCGCCCTTCGCATTCGCGAGCCCGATCGGCACGTTCCAGCATTTCAGAAGCTGGTCCTGAATGATCCCGACAAGCTGCGCGCGCAGCGAAGGGCTGAGCTTTTGCGATGCGCCGCGCTCGGTGCCAAGCGAAGCGGTGCGGTTCACCTGCGGCGCGGACGAGCCCGAGGATTGCGCCGGCTCCTTCGATTGCAGAAGCTTGGCGATATCGGTCGGGTTGAAGTTCTTGGCGATCTCCGCCTCACGCTTGGCCTTGGCCTCGGCTTCGGCCTTTGCCTTGGCGGCGGCGGCGATCTTGGCCTTGGCCTCCGCTTCGGCCTTCGCCCTGGCTTCCGCCTCAGCCTTTTCCTTGGCCGCCTCGGCAGCGGCCGCCTTGACCTGCGCTTCCGCCTTGGCCTTGGCAGCAGCGTCGGCCCTGGCCTGCGCCTCAGCTTCGGCCTTCGCCTTGGCAGCGGCCTTGGCATCCTCCTCGGCCTGCTTCGCCTTGGAGGCCAGTTCAGCTTCCTCGGCGAGCTTGGCGAGCTCCTCGCGGCGCAGATCCGGCTTTGGCTCAGCCGCAGCCTCTGCCTTCTGCGGCGGCTGCTTCGCCGGCTCCGGCGGCTTGGGCTCCGGCTTCGGGGGCTGCAGCGCAGGGCGGGCTGGCGGCATTGGCGCCGAAGCGTTGTCGTCCGCGGTCTTCAATTCAGCGGGCCGCGTCGGTGGCGCAGGGGTGTCCTGCTTGGYCTCACCGGCTTCCTTGCGCTCGACCGTCTCCGACTGGCGCTCGGCGCGCTGGACCGGCTGTTCCTGCACCTTCTCAGCCTTGCGTTCGCCACGCGTGACCTGGTTCAGTGCACTCGGATCGACCATCTCGACGGCGATCGCCTCTTCGTTCTCCGGCAGGGGATTCGGCGACGAGAACGCCAGCAGCCCCGCGACGAGAAACGTCACGTGGCCGAGAGCGGAGAGCGCGATTCCCGGTTCGGAGGTGGAGAGCTTCACGGCTGGAAATACCTCGCCTTCACGTCGTCAGCGCGTTGCGGGCTCGGTGACGAGCGCCACACGCTTGAACCCGGCCGACGTGATCGTCGACATCACCGATGCGACGCGCCCGTAATCGACCTGACGGTCGCCGCGCACATAGATGCGCTCGTCGAAGCCCTGCTTGGCGAGGCCATGCAACTTCGTCACCAGATCGGGCTCCAGCGTCGGCTGGTCCTGGAGGAAGATCTGGCCCTTGCTGTCGATGGCAATGGTGATCGGCTTCTGGTCGACATTGATCGGCTTCGCCCCGGTCTGCGGCAGATCGAGCGGAACGCCGGTCGCGATCAGGGGCGCGGCCACCATGAAGATGATCAGCAACACCAGCATGACGTCGATGAACGGCGTCATGTTGATCTCGGCGATCGCGCTGTGGCGGCGGCCGCGCCGGCCCCGCCTGCCTCCGGCCTTGGCGCCGGTCGCTGCTGACATGCCCATCGTGCAGCCCCTTATGCCGCCAGCCGCTCGTCGATCTGCCGCGACAGGATCGCGGAGAACTCGTCGGCAAAGGCTTCGAGGCGGTTCTGGGCCTTGGCCACTTCGGCCTGCAGCTTGTTATAGGCCATCAGCGCCGGAATCGCGGCGAACAGGCCGATAGCGGTGGCGAAGAGCGCCTCGGCGATACCGGGCGCCACCACGRCAAGGGAGGAATTCTTGGAGACCGCAATGGCGGTGAAGGAATTCATGATGCCCCAGACCGTGCCGAACAGGCCGATGAAGGGAGCGGCCGAGGCAATGGTCGAGAGCACGAGCAGCTTCGATTCCAGCCGCTCGGTTTCGCGCTGAATGGTGACGTCGAGAACCTTGTCGATACGTGCCGAAAGGCTGGCGACCGAGCGGCCGCCATTCTCGAAGGAGCGCTTCCACTCCCGCATCGCCGCGACGAAGACCGCCGCCATATCATTGACCGGCTTGCTCGCGAGATCGCGATACAACTCTTCCAGCGACCGACCGGACCAGAACACCTCCTCGAAGGCATCCATATCGCGGCGGGTGCGGCGATAGAGCAGCGTCTTGTCGATGATGATCGACCAGCACCACACAGAGGCGCCGAGCAGACCCATCATGACCAGCTTGACGACGATATGGGCGTGCCAGAACAACGTCCAGAACGACATGTCGATCTGTGGCGCAGCCTGCGCAACCTCGGCGGGGTTCATYCTGTCATCCTTTCAGACGGTCAGCGCGATCGAGCGCTGCTGATCCAATCTCCCGCCGACCAAATCGATGACCGAGGCCACGAATACCTCGCGCCACCACCGAATTTGCGAACTGGGGAACATGCCGTTCCTGTCAATTGCCTTTGAATCCGGCGAAAGATGGGCGCATCCGGGGTTTTCTTMATCAGCGACTCGTGCTGGTCGAGTTAAGCACCCAGCAAGGTTAATGCCGGGTTGACAGCGAAACGAATCGAACGGCGCGCCGCTGCTGCGGGCTCTGGGGCGGCGCGAGCGGATGCGCTGAGCCCCCCTGCGCGCGGAGTCTCATCAAAGCAAAATGGCCCACCTCGTTGCCGAGGCGGGCCATCTCTGGCGTCAGGTTTCAGGCGGACACGTCAGGCCGCATCCTGGTCCGGTTGGCTGCCGGGCCGACGATCGGCCATGAACTGGTCGAACTCGGCCTTGTCCTTGGCCATGCGCAGACGCCCCAGGAAGTCCTGGAACTCGCGCTGCTCGTCCTCAAGCCTGCGCAGGGTTTCTGCGCGGTACTCGTCGAAGGCATGGTTGCCGCTGGACGGCGGACCGCCCCATCGACCCCAGCCGCCGCCAGGGCCGCCGCGTTCCCCCATGCGTTCCCGCATGCGATCCATCTTCTCCTGAAGACGGCTCATCCGGTGCTCGAACCGGTTTCCACCGGCATATCCGCAAGACATGCGTCCACTCCCCCACATGAAGGCCAGGGTCGCAAGACCAAGCGGCCACCACACGATGAAGCCCAGTACCGCAAAGGCGAACCAGGCCCCTCTTCCATATTCATCAAGCCTCGCAACGATCGGCATCGATCCCTCGCGATATCAGTGAGTGTGTATGTTAGTCACATACACATTATGGGAACGCACCCGATCCCTGTCAAGCGGCGGAGGCCGGTTTCAATTCGCTGGTGCCGAGAGGCCGAGCCCTTGCAGATAGATCAGCATATTGGCTTCCAGCAGTTCGGCCGCCGACATCGGCAACGAGCGACGGCCCGCATCGGCCCGCCCGAACAAGGCTGCCACGCCATGCGACATCGCCCAGACATGCAGCGCCATCATCAGCGCCGGCGGCCGGCGCCCCGCCGGAAGGGTCGCGATCAGGGCCTCACAGGCCGCGCGCAGCATCTGGAAGGAACGATCCGCCGCGAGACGCAATTCCGGGCTGGCATCGAGTGGTACCCCAGCCTCGAACATCGCGGAATAATAGGCCGGCTGCTCATGAGCAAAGGCGATATAGGTCTGGCCTAACTGTTGGAAGGCAGTCCATGCATTGGGTCTGCCCTCGTTCCAGGCGCGCGACTGTGCCGCCTCGAAGGCCTGGAAGCCGCGCGTCGCGACATCGGCCATCAGTTCGACCTTGTCGCGATAATGCCGATACGGCGCCGTCGGGCTGACCCCGGCCAGCCGTGCGGCTTCGGCAACGGTGAAGCCGTTCGCGCCCTTCTCTGTGATCAGCTCGAGCGCCGCCCTCACCAGTTCCTCCTTGAGGTTGCCGTGGTGATAGCCGCGTCGCTCCGAATCCGGCCGCCGTCCGATCATGTAAGGAGCGCTAACATAGCGGGCGAATGGCGTCGACGATGTTCACCGCCMATCATGCATCGAGCCCCAGCCGGTGGCGCAGCGTGTCGGGAATACGCCGAGCCCGCCCGCCGCCGACGCAGGCGACCTTGACCTCGGCAGTGATCAGCACCTCCTCGCCACGCAGCACGCGCTGGGCAATATCCATCGTCGCGCCGCGTGCAGCCGTCGCAACGGTCTCAACGGTCAGCATGTCGTCCATCACGGCGGGCTTGAGGAAATCGATCGTCATGCGGCGCACCGCGAACCCCAACGCCGCGTCCCCGTCGAACAGCTCGCGCTGTTCAACGCCGAGCGCGCGGATCAACTCGGTCCGGCCGCGCTCCATGAAACGCAGATAGGAGGCGTGATAGACGACGCCGGAGAAATCGGTGTCTTCATAATAGACCCGGACGGGAAGCTGGTGGACGGCGCTCATGTCGCTGCGGGATTTCCGTGATGACGTTTCCCGACCTTTAGACCGGGCATGKCAGCCGGAACAACCGCRCACGGGCATGATCGACGCGACGCTACCCGGAACCTCGCGCCGTCGMTAAGGTTGCTTCACCGACAGCCTAGCAAGGAGAAACGGCATGGCCCAATCGACCAAGGCAATCCAGCGTCTTCTCGACAAGTCGGAATACGAGCTCTTTACCCGGACCCAGCGCCGAACCATCGGCGGCGCGACCGATGCCGAGTTGAAGGAGCTTTCGGTCCAGTTGCGCGAACGCCGCGACCGGGCTCGCTCGATCGCCCGCCAGCAGCGGCGCGAGATGCGCMGCAAATCCGAGCCGCAGGGCGCGCGCGCTGCCTCCGACAACAGCGGCACCAAGGCGAAGGCCGACATGCTGACCTCGGCGCTGAAGCGGGTCGGTGCCGAGCGGACGCGCCGCACGGAGAAGCTGCACGCTCCGAGCCAGCGCAGCCTTGCCCGCAAGGCGCTGGCGCTGAAGCAGCGCCAGGAGGCCGCCAAGACGCAGCCTGCGAGMCGGCACGCCGGTAAAGGCATGAAGTCCGTCCCAAGCAGCAAGGCAGGGAAATCCGGCGCGCTCGACCATGCGGGCCAACGCTCGGCGATGCACCGGTCGAAATTCGCGCGATAGCAGCGGGCCTCAGCGCGTGCAGGGCTTCTTCATGAAGGAGCCGCACTCGTACGGTTGCGACAGCGCCTCCCGGATGCCGTCGCTCCCATCGCCGATATCGTCGATACGCCAGGCGCCAGCTTCCCAGATCATCCGGAACGGCACCGTCACCGTCTTTCCGAGGCTCTGGAAGCTGGCTGTGACAAGCGCCTGCCCGCCCGCCGGCTTCCCTGTCACCGCAACGCGCAGGTTCTTCACCTCGCCGTCCTGACCGTTGAGGAAGGGATCAGCGCCGATATTGCCCATCTCGCCGCTCTCATCCTGATAGAGGTCGTCGCGGGCGAAGAGCGCCGCGAGGCCTTTGCTCAAGAGCCTGTCGCGATGCGGCGGTCGCCATGCCGGCGGCGAGGCCTTGAGGCCGGAGCTGGCGAGGCTACGAATTGTCGCGGCATAGGCCTGTTTGACCGTCGCTTCGGGAGTGGGCTCGGCCGCGGCAGCCCATTGCGCGGCGGGCCCCGCAACCACCGTGACGAAGACGGCGACCAGAAGGTTCCGCAGCATTCCCAGCATCACTCGCCCTCGGCCTCGTCCCCGAACAATCCGAATTGCGCCGTCTCGCGGTTCGGCTCCGGCATGCCGAGATGCCGGAAGGCATGCGGCGTCAGCAGGCGTCCGCGCGGCGTGCGCTGGATGAAGCCCTGCTGCAGCAGGAAGGGCTCGATGATCTCCTCGATCGCATCGCGCGGCTCGGAGAGCGAGGCGGCGATGGTCTCGATCCCGACCGGGCCTCCGCCGAAATTGACCGCGACGGTGGTGAGATAGCGCCGGTCCATCTGATCGAGGCCGATGCCGTCGACATCGAGCAGGTGCAGCGCCTTGTCGGCGACCGAGCGCGTGATCACCGGATCGCCGTCGACGATGGCGAAGTCGCGCACGCGCCGGAGCAGTCGGCCGGCGATGCGCGGTGTCCCGCGGGACCGGCGGGCGACCTCGTTGGCACCGTCATCCGACATGCCGATGCCGAGCACGCGGGCGCCGCGCGCGACGATGCCCTGCAATTCCTCGACCGTGTAGAATTGCAGGCGGATCGGAATGCCGAAACGGTCGCGCAGCGGCGTCGTCAGCAGGCCGGCGCGCGTGGTCGCGCCCACCAATGTGAACTTGGGCAGGTCGATCTTGACCGAGCGTGCCGCCGGCCCCTCCCCGATGATCAGGTCGAGCTGGTAATCCTCCATCGCCGGATAAAGGATTTCCTCGACCGCCGGGTTGAGCCGGTGAATCTCGTCGATGAAGAGCACGTCGCGCTCTTCGAGATTGGTCAGCTGCGCCGCGAGGTCGCCGGCCTTGGCGATGACCGGCCCCGAGGTCGAGCGGAAATTGACGCCGAGTTCACGCGCCACGATCTGCGCCAGCGTCGTCTTGCCGAGGCCCGGCGGGCCGACGAAGAGCACATGGTCGAGCGCATCACCGCGCGCGCGCGCCGCATTGATGAAGACCTGGAGATTGGCGCGCGCCGCCGCCTGGCCGGTGAAATCGGACAGCGACAGCGGCCGCAGCGAGGTTTCGCTGTCGTCGTCGCGACGGTCGGCCGTCACGAGGCGGCGGGGTTCACTCACAGTTCAATCTCCAGCTCCAGCGCGTCATGCACCGGGATGTCCCTGTAGCCGGTCTTGATAATCGTCGGAATCACGGAGCGATAATGATCGATCGCCTCGGGATAGAGGCCGGACAGGCGAAAGCCCTGGCGCTGATAGAAGGTCAGCCCGGGCATGTTGTCATTGGTCAGCATCGCCTTGAGCTTCTTGGCACCTGCGGCCCGGGCAGCGGCCTTGACCGCAGCGAGCATCTGGACCGCCACGCCCTCTCCCGGCCGCAGCGAATGCAGGGCGCAGAGATAGGCGGTCTCGTCGTGTCGCGTCCAGCTTGCCAGCGCCGCCGTCTGCCCCGTAGCCGTGAACAGGCCGAGCGCATCGATCTCGGCGACGTCGTAGGTGTGCAGGTCGATCATCATCTTATGCGAGCCCCAGACCGCCAGCATCAGTTGCAGCAGCTCGCTCTTATCCTCGACGGCGCGGACGATCAGGGCGTCGGCATTGCTCACTTCGCCAGTTCCTTGAGACCCAGCTTGATCAGCTGTGCCGTCCCGGCCCCCTCGCCGGCCGCTTTCGAGGCCGCGGCCACCGCCGCCACGGCCTGGGCCTGCGGATAGCCGAGATTGGACAGGGCAGAGATCGCGTCCGCCACCGCTTGCGGTAGTTTCCTGTCCTCCAGTGCGCCCGCGAGCTGCACCACGCCGGGATCGATATGGCCGAAGGCGGGCGCCTTGTCCTTGAGCTCGGCGCAGAGCCGCTGCGCCAGCTTTGGACCGACCCCGGGGGAACGCGCCACGGCCGCCTTGTCGTTGGTCGCGATCGCCGTCGCCAGCGCGCCGGGCTCCAGCGTCGAGAGAATGGCGAGCGCCACCTTGGCGCCGACGCCCTGTACCACCTGCATCAGCCGGAACCAGTCGCGTTCGACGTCGGACAGGAAGCCATAGAGACGGATCGCGTCCTCGCGGACATGGGTCTCGATCGCCAGCGCCGCTGCCTCGCCGGGTTTTGGCAAACGCTGCAAGGTGCGCGACGAGCATTGCACGACATAGCCGACACCCTGCACGTCGAGGATCACGAAATCCTCGCCATAGGAATCGATCAGCCCCTTGAGCTTGCCGATCATCAGAGGCTCCGTCGCATGTGCATGTCCAAGCTGTAGCGCCTCACGAGGCCGCGCGCATCTGCGCAACCAGCGCCCTCATGCCGCGATGCTGCGAATGGCAGATCGCCACCGCGAGCGCGTCCGCCGCATCCGCCGACTTTGTCTCGGCCTTCGGAAGCAGCACCCGGATCATCGCCTGGACCTGCTTCTTGTCGGCATGGCCGACACCGACCACCGTCTTCTTGACGAGATTGGCCGCGTATTCGGCAACGCTGAGGCCGGCGATCGCCGGCACCACCAGCGCGATGCCGCGCGCCTGGCCGAGCTTCAGCGCCGATTGCGGATCGCGGTTCACGAACGTCTCCTCGACCGCGACCTCGTCGGGGTCGAACGAGCCGATCACCCGCGCGATACCGTCATGAAGTTGTCTCAACCGCTCCGAAAGCGGGCTCGCTCCGTCGCTTTCGACGCAGCCACAGGCAACGAAGGAGAGCTTGGTGCCCTCGCTGGTGATGATGCCCCAGCCGGTCTTCCTGAGACCGGGATCAAGGCCGAGAATCCGAATCGCTTGTGCCATGTCCGCACACTAGTCTGGACACGGTTTGTACTCCATTACCGAGGTTCCACTGAGGAGCGCTGCCGGAATGCCAGGGCATGCGGCACAGCATGGCGTGGCCTCTATACGCTGCGCGCGGCTTGCCCCTATGCTTCGTCGATCGCGGTCATTCCGCGAGAAATCCGGACGTTTTTCGTTATCGAGAAGATTTCAGCGCAGGAATCCAGGGGAATACGCCATGAGAACGTCGCTCTTCGTCTCTCTCGCCGCATCGCTTGCCCTGTTGCTGCCGCCGCTGGCACTCACGGCGCACGCACAAGCTCCTACCCCCGCCGAAGCTCGCGCCATCGCCAAGGAAGCCACGATCTATGGCTTCCCGCTCGTCGACAATTACCGCATTCAGCATTCCTATTTCGTCGATCGCTACAGCCCGGAGTTCAAGGCTCCCTGGAACACGCTCGTCAACAACGCGCGGGTCTATACGCCCGACGACAAGGCGATCCAGACGCCCAACTCGGACACGCCCTATTCCTATGTCGGTGCCGACCTGCGCGCCGAGCCGCTCGTCTTCACGGTGCCCGCGGTCGAGAAGGGCCGCTATTACTCCCTTCAGTTCATCGACCAGTACACCTTCGATTTCGCCTATGTCGGCAGCCGCGCCACCGGGAACGGCGCTGGTAGCTATCTGCTGGCGGGTCCGAAATGGAGGGGCGAGAAGCCGGCCGGCATCAAGCAGGTGATCCGCTCCGAGACCGATTTCGCCTTCGTGCTGTACCGAACCCAGCTCCTCGACCCCGGGGACATCGACAAGGTCAAGGCGGTCCAGGCCGGCTACAAGGTCCAGCCCCTCTCGCAGTTTCTGGGAAGGCCAGCACCAGCACCGGCGCCGACGGTCGATTTCATCAAGCCGCTGACGCCCGAGCAGGAGCGCAGCTCGCTCGAGACCTTCAACGTCCTGAAT
>NZ_JBFTLD010000212.1:0-11753 GCF_056396265.1 Allobosea sp. 05T422_2
GGGTCGACCAGCTCGTGTCCGTATCTTCCAGATAGGCGGCGGTTCCGGGGTGAAGCGGAAAGCGTGCGTCMTTTTCGCTGTCGGGCGGGGTGATCAGGCTGGCCAGCGGAATCTCGCGCGCCAGCTCGCTGCGCCGTTCGAGCAGGCCGCGCGTCACCTCCATGATCGCGTTGTTGTAGAGCCGCACGCGCATGGGGCCGGTCGAGGCGCGATTGGCGGCCAGCGCGGTTGGAACCCCGACCGTGTCGACATCGTCGTCGGGAATGGACAGGCGCGGAAAGGCGTTCTTCTCGATCGTCTCGGAGCTGGCGGCCGGTGTGTTCTGCTTCAGGGACTCGCCAAGCTCGATGCTGAGGATGGTCGGGGGAGTCTTGCGCTTGTCGCCGACCGCGGCAACCACGTCCCTGACCACGGGATCGGCGGGGACGCCGAGCACGACGACGCAATCGAGCTGTCCGCCGGCGACGAGCCGGGCGACATCCTCGGGCTTGATGATCGTCATGCGGACATCTGCCGGTGTGAGGCCCACCATGTCGAGCAGCCGGACGAAAGACGGCTCGTCGAGCGGTGAGCGGGAGACAAGGCCGAGGCGCTTGCCCTTCACGTCGGCGAGGGTCTCCAGCTTGAGCCTGGCCGGTGCTGCAGCGATCATGAGATTGGTGCGCAGCATTGCGACCAGTGCAGCCCCGGTCGGCAGGGGATCGTCGAGCCGCAGCACGGCGAGGTCGACCTCCCGTTTCTCCAGCAGCTGACTGCTTTCGTGCATGTCGGCCGTCGTGACCAGGTCCAGGCGCGCCCCGGCCCGGTTGACGTCGAGCAGGCGATTGAAGGCGATCAGCAGCTTGGCATCGATCCCGTCCTTGGGGCCGGCCGCGACGCGCAGATGCAGGGGCTGCGACCAGGAGAGATAGCCGACGACGGCGGCGGTGAGCAGCGCGAAGGCCGCCGCGGCGATCAGCAGGAGACGCGACATCGAGATGTTCATGGCACATGTCCCGAACTGCGCCTCGCTTCGAAGACGTCGGCTCAGCCCCTGCAAGCCAGGATAAGTCGGACCCTGAACCCATTCAGCAGGGGCAGCCCACGAGCTCGGCAGGGCAAGCTTAGCGCACTATACGGCCACGTCATCCATGGCATTGGCACGTGCTCCGCTCTCGCAGGGCTGCAGAGCCGGGCATTCGGATGGTCGGGATGGCGAACTGGCGCAGGAGGCCAGCAGGAATGGCGCCGAGGCGCGTCGTGTAACGGCCAGGTTCGGCCTTCATGGCAGAGGCCAAGCATGTCGGCTCTCCCGCTCCATTACGAATTKACGCGGTCTCCTTCTCAGTCACAATGAATTCTGCGTGGCCTTTGTCGACAACAAATGTTCGCCGAATATCAAATCGATGATTACATAAATCGGTGCATCGGTATACTGATCTACGGAAGATAAATTCTGGGCTTCCGAATTTAAGTTCTGACATCTCTAGCGGAAGCGGGAGACTGAAATGAATAAAATTGCAATTGGATTGTCTCTGGGTGTTCTTCTTGGTTTTGGATCTGTACATATCGCGATGGCCCAGGGTTCGCAGCCAGCGCTGACCGAAGCTGAGGCTCAAGCCATTGGGGTCGATGCCTATCTCTACTTCTATCCATTGCTCTCCATGGACGTAACCCGCAAGCAATCCACGAACATCGAGGCCGGAAAAGAATTCGGAAAGGGCCCGATGAACATGTTCGTGAACGTGCCGGCGTTCCCGCCGGCCGATATGAAGGTCGTCGTCCGGGTTAATTTCGACACGCTCTATTCCATTGCGTGGCTCGATCTGACCAAGGAACCGCAGGTCGTCTCCGCACCCGACACGGGCGGCCGTTACTATCTTCTGCCCATGCTCGACATGTGGACCGACGTCTTCGCATCGCCGGGATGGCGGACGACGGGGACGCAAGCCGGCAATTTCCTGATCACACCTCCTGGCTGGACCGGGACGGTACCAGCCGGGATGGCGCGTATCGGCGCGCCGACGCCCTATGTCTGGATCATCGGCCGGACGAAGACGGACGGTCCGCCGGATTATGAGGCCGTTCACAAGGTCCAGGCCGGCTACAAGGTTACGGCCCTGTCCGACTGGGGCAAGGCGCCGAAGCCGGTCGAGGTGAAGATCGATCCCAGCATCGACATGAAGACGCCGCCGAAGGTTCAGGTCGACACCATGCCTGCGGCTAAATACTTCGCCTACGCCGCCGAGTTGTTGAAGCTTCATCCGCCGCATTCCACGGATCAGCCGATCATCGCTCAGATGAAGCGCATCGGCATCGTGCCGGGCGAGAGCTTCGATATCGACAAGCTCCCGCCGGCGGTAAAGAAGGGCCTCGAAGCTGCACCCGAGGCCGGGCAGAAGCTCATGGAATGGAAGATCCCGACGCTCGCCCGGGTGGCGAACCATTGGTCGATGAACACCGATACCATGGGCGTCTACGGAAACTACTATCTCAAGCGCGCTATCGTTGCGCAGGTAGGCCTGGGCGCCAATCTCCCCGAAGATGCGGTCTACCCCCTCAATCTCGGTGACGAATCTGGCAAGCCGCTMGACGGCGCCGGCAAATACACGCTGCATTTTGAAAAGGGCGCCCTGCCACCCGTGAACGCCTTCTGGTCGGTCACGCTCTACGACCCGGAGGGATTTCAGGTCGCCAACAGTCTCGATCGCTTTGCGGTCAGCAGCTGGATGCCGTTCAAATTCAGCGCCGACGGATCGCTCGACCTGTATTTCCAGAATGCCAATCCGGGCAAGGACAAGGAGGCGAACTGGCTTCCGGCGCCGAAGGGCGAGTTCAATCTGACGATGCGGCTCTACGGCCMGAAATCCGAGGTCTTGACCGGCAAATGGAACCCCCCAGCCATCACCAGGGCGCAGGGGCTTCCGGCCGTGGTGGGCCAGTAATCCCCAGGAGAGGGCACCGGAACGAACCCGCTCCGGTGCCCCGGCATGTGAAGCCCTGGATCTCGCGGTTGCCCCGCGTGAGTGAATGGCGCGGAGGCTGCGGTCGGTCAGTCAGCCCTGGTCGCGGCGGGGCGATCCGCAAACGCCCTTCGACCGGACTGGACCCTCTAAGGCATCGGCCCGAAAAGTGGATTGCGGTTTTCGAGAAAGACGATGCAAACACAAAGGGTTAGATCAACGAACCGGATACGATTTCCGGTCCGATGATCCAGGACGTCAGTTACTCCAGACCGCAGGCTCGGCGGTGATCGAAGACGGCCATCGGCGGTGTCATTCGCGATGAGGGCATTGGACCCTTCTGGAAGCCCGAAAGCCCCGCTCGGGCTGCGACAGTGATGACTGCAAGGTGTATTATCCCTCGGAAACGGGCCGGTCGCCGGCCCGAGAATGCGCTTGTGCTCCCCGCCGGGGGGCTTGCCGCGTCCCAGAAGGATTTCTCAAGACATGGCAGACCCACGCACATTGGCGCAGGCGATCGTCAATACGATCCCCGAGCCATTTGTTGTGCTCGACGATCAGCTTCGTGTCCTGGCAGCGAGCAACGCCTTCTGCACCGCCTTCCGCATCGATCCTGACGAAGCGCCGGGCCGTCCGCTCTCCACGCTGGGCGACGGCCAATGGGACATCGCTGCCCTTCGCGTTCTTCTGGAACGGATCATTCCCACGCATGCCGTCATGGACGGGTTCGAGGTCGAGCATGATTGTCCCGATCTCGGCCGGCGGACCATTCTCCTGAATGCCCGGCAGATGGTCGACGAAGACGGCTCGGCCACAAGGATCCTTCTCACCTGCACCGACGTCACGGCGCGTCGGGCGGTCGAGCGGGAGAAGGAGGAGCTTCTCAGGCAAACCGAAGAGCTGCTGCGCCAGAAGGATGTCCTGCTTCAGGAAATCCAGCACCGCGTCGCCAACAGCCTCCAGATCATCGCCAGCATCCTGCTGCTGAAGGCGCGGGCTGTCTCATCGGAGGAAACCCGCCAGCACCTGAAGGATGCGCATCAACGCGTCATGTCGGTCGCCGAAGTGCAGCGGCATCTCCACACCTCCGAGGCGATCGACCAGGTCGAGGTCAGCTCCTACCTCACCAAGCTTTGCGGCAGCCTCGCCTCGTCAATGGTCGGGGAGGGCCAGCCCATCACGGTCAAGGTGATGGCGGATTCAGGAGCGATCCGTTCCGATCAAGCCGTGAGCCTCGGCCTCATCGTCACCGAGCTTGTCATCAATGCCATCAAATACGCATTCCCCGTCGTCCGGGCCGATGCCATGATCCTCGTCACCTACGAGATCAACGGTGCCGACTGGAAGCTGATCGTCTCCGATAATGGCATCGGAAAGACGGCAAGCGACGCCGGCACCGGACTGGGCACGGCCATCGTGCAAGCGCTCGTCAAGCAGCTCGACGCCGTCATGGAGGCGCAGAGCGGGGCCGGGGGCATGAAGATTTCGGTCACCCGGGCGAGCTTCATCTCGCGCATGCCGAGCGCGGCCTGAAACTCCCTTGAGGTCTCCCGGGCGCTGGATGCGATGAGCAGCCTATTGCCCGGACAAGCTGCGTGATCTGTCGTCGCAGACCTACCTGCTCGTCGGTTCGCCTCTGCCCTCTTCTCGCAATCCAGGCCAATATGGTGCCAGTTCGGGCAACAGGATGCCGCGCGAACGCCCTTGTCCATCGTTGCGGGAAACGCACTCCGGCCCTGTCCCTCACAAGGCGCGGGCAAGCGCCGCGAAAAGGGCGTCGTCATTGATCTCGAGGCGCTGACGAAAGCTCGGCTTCGAGCGCGCGCTCAGCACCACGACKACCAGGCGCTTCTGCGGATTGATGTGGATGTACTGGCCATAGATGCCCTCGGCCTGGAAGGTGCCCTTGAGCGCGGGATCATCGAGGACGGGAATCCACCACATATAGCCATAGGGGATGAGGGTGTCGCCGATCGGGAAGGGCGAACCCGCTTCGCCGGTCCAGCAGGCGCAGGCCCGTCCATTGGTGCCGCCGCAAAAGCCGCGTGGCCAGGTGATCGCGGGGATTTCGCAGGAACCGACCGTCTTCAATCCGCTGATGCCCGGCAGCGAGGTCGACCAGGGCGTCTGGTGGCAGCTTTTCAACCCGCTCTGGTCGATCGATCCGCAGGGCAGGCTCGTCGCCGATCTCGCGACCGAGGTTCCGAGCGTCGGCAATGGCGGGCTTTCCGCCGACGGGCTGATCTGGAAGATCAAGCTGCGCCGGGACGTGAAATGGCATGACGGYACGCCGTTCACCGCCGAGGACGTCAAATACACGCGGCCGCGACATCCTCGCCCGGCTGATGATGGGCGGGCGGATCTCGCTCGCGATCGGCTTCACCGCCATGGCGATCGCGATCGCGGCAGGGACCGGGGTCGGGATGATCGCAGGCTATTACGGCGGCATCATCGGCTCGCTCCTGATGCGCTTCGTCGATGCGATCCTGTGCTTTCCGACGATCTTCCTGCTCCTGGCGCTGGCCGCACTGGTCAAGCCCGGCCTGCTCTCGATGACGCTGCTGATCGCGGCGACATCCTGGATGAATGTCGCGCGCATCGTCGAGGCGCAGATCAGGGCGCTGCGCGACCAGGATTACGCGGTCGCCGCCAGGGCGATGGGGGCGTCGAGCCTGCGGATCATGTGGCGCAACCTCCTGCCCAATGCGGTCGCGTCGATCGTGGTCGCAGCGACGCTCAATGTCGCCAAGGCGATCCTGCTCGAATCCTATGTCAGCTTTCTCGGCTACGGCATCCAGCCGCCCAACGCGAGCTGGGGCAATATGCTCAACAACGCGCAGATCTACCTGTCGAGCGCGCCCTGGCTTGCCATCATGCCCGGTCTCGCCATTACACTGGCGGTGACGAGCTTCAATTTCGTTGGTGATGGCCTGAGGGATGCCCTCGACCCGCGCATGGAGATCAGCTGAAGACGTCGCCGGGGCGTGGTGACGCCTTCTGGCGCGGCCGGCAGCGGCCGGCTCCGCGACCCGGACACATAGCAGGAGGTCGCTTTGACCCGCAGGCTCCMCTCATTGAATGCGCTGCGCTGCTTCGAAATCGTGGCGGCCGAGCTCAGCATCAAGAAGGCCGCACTCGCTCTGCATGTCAGCGAGAGCGCGGTGAGCCGCCAGGTCCGCATCCTGGAGGAGCAGCTCGGCGCCCAGCTCTTCCTGCGCACTCACAATGGCCTGGAGATCACCGATGCGGGCCAGCGTCTCGCGGTCAGCGTCAAGGAGGCGTTCGATCATATCGCCAATGCGGTGAACCCGTTCCAGAACGACCGCGAAGCCGTGACCATCAAGGTGCTGCCGACCTTCGCGCTGCGCTGGCTGCTGCCGCGGCTGCGCTCCTTCCAGGAGCGGCACCCGCTGATCAAGGTGAATGTCCAGACGCGCCTGAACGACATGACGCTGAACGATACCGATGCCGATCTCGGCATCCGCTATGGCGTCGGCAACTGGCCGCGCGACTACACGACCGAGCTCTATGCGGAATGGATCCTCCCGGTCTGCGCACCGGGCTATCTCGCCGGGCGCCAGGCCAGCGAGACTGACCTCGCCCAGGCGACGCTGCTCCACCCCTTGCCGGATCGACAGGACTGGGCGACCTGGACGGAGAAATCGGGGACGAATCTCGATCCGCGCAGCGGCCTCGATTTCGACGCCCTCGACATGGCGCTCAGCGCCGCCGAAGCCGGGCTCGGGGTCGCCATGACCGATGTCGTGCTGGCCCATGAGGCGATCCAGGCCGGCAGGCTGGTCGTGCCGCTGCGCAAGGCGGTGCCGACCGGCGCCTCCTATTACCTCGTCCGTCCGCCCGACATGCGGCGCCGGCGCGAGGTCAAGCTGGTCGACGAATGGATCTGCGACGAAATCTCGTCGGCGCGCGATCTCGTCCGTCTCTACGCGGCCTGACGCTGCCGCCCTCCCGTCGGTCGGCTGCCTCTGATTTTGTCCGGGCGGCCTGCAAAAATTGAAATCGACTGGCCCTCGGGAATCCGGTGCGAGTGCCCGGCCGGCGCGAGCCGGGGCCTGCGCCGGTGTGCATGATCCGTTTTGGGCTGAAATGGGCTCGCGCCAAGTGGTTGTCTGGTCAGATTTATTTCCTGATGTCGAAGTCATTTTTGAATTAGTCGAAAGTAATAATCGACACTACGAATGATGTTTAAAATGTATGTTTGTACATCATTCCCGTGTTGTTGACGGTTAATAAGGATTGATCGATACGAAGCCCCATGAACCACGCCGCTATTGTTCGATGCGGCATGTTTTTGAATTTTCATGAGGGCGTGATGAAGCTTCGAAGCGATCCAATGGTGAGCCGCGTGGTCCCGGCGCTGCTGGGCATGGGGATGTTCGGCCTGGGCGCAACGGGCGCCCTGGCTCAGGGCGCCGCGCCGACGCGCGTGCAGCTCGACGAGATCGTCGTGGACGGGCAGGGCACGAAGAGCGAGGTCCCGCCCCCCTTTGCCGGCGGCCAGGTGGCGGAAGGGGCCAGGCTCGGCCTGCTCGGCAATACGCAGACCCTGAAGTCGCCGTTCAACATGACGAGCTACACGGCAGCCCTGATCCGGAACCTGCAGGCGGCGACGGTCGCCGATGCGCTGATCCTCGATCCCTCGGTGCGCAGTTCGCACCCGTCGGGCGGAATCGTGGATTCCTTCAACATTCGCGGCTTTCCGATCTCGGAAGGCAATAATGGTGAGATCGCTTTTGACGGCGTCTTCGGCGTTGCCCCGAACTATCGCGTCTTCACCGATTATGCCGAGCGGATCGAGGTCCTGAGGGGGCCCGCGGCGGCTCTCGGCGGCATCGCCCCGAATGGCGGTATCGGTGGGATCATCAACATCGTGCCGAAGCGGGCGGAGGGCGATCTCACCCGGATCGGCGCGGAGTTCGCGTCAAAAGCCTATGGCGGCGCCACATTCGACGTCGCCCGGCGCTATGGCGCGGGCCGCGAGTTCGGTGTCCGGGTCAATGGCAGCTTGCGCGGCGGCGATACCGCCGTCGACCGGCAGTACAACGGCACGGGCATCGGCTCGCTCGCGCTCGACTACCAGGGCGAGCGCTTCCGCAGCTGGCTCTATGTCCTGGCGCAGCGCGATTACTGGGACGCGCCCACGCGACCCTTCCTGGCCAGCCCCGGCGTTGCGGTGCCGGCGGCCCCGAGCGGGCGGCGCAACGTGATCCAGCCCTGGGAGCATTCACGGATCGACGACGGCTCGGTGCTGTTGAAGAACGAGTACGATCTCACTGATAATGTGACGGTTTTCGCCAATGTCGGCGGCTCGCAATCCCATGTCGACCGGTTCTTCGGCAACTCGCCCTTGCCGACGATCCTGAACGGCCGAGGCGATGTCACCTACACCCCGCAATATCTCGATCTGGCGATCGGCCGGCAGACCTATGATGGCGGCCTCMGGGCCCGCTTCGAGACGGGCTTCATCAAGCATGAGCTGACCTTCCAGGCGTCCTATTATCACGACGAGATCGAGCGGGCATTGACCGCCGGCCGGCCCGTGAGTTCGAACATCTACGCCCCCGTCCTGACCCAACCACAATATGCGACCCGCGTCCCCCGCGCGCGAACCTCGGACAGCGATCTCACGAGCGTTGCGCTGGCCGATACGCTCTCCATCCTGGACGAGCGCGTCCTGCTGACGCTGGGGGTGCGCCGCCAATCGGTGGAGACGAACAATTACTCGACCACGACCGGCGCCGTGACCTCGTCCTATGACGAGCAGGCCACGACCCCGGTGGTCGGACTCGTGCTGCGTCCGCTGAGCAACGTCTCGCTCTATGCGAATTATGTCGAAGGGCTGAGCCGCGGCGATATCGCGCCGACCAATGCGACCAATGCCGGCGAGGCCTTCGCGCCCTATCGGGCAAAGCAGTACGAGGCGGGCGTGAAGGCGCAGTTCGGCACGTTCGGCGCCGGCATCAGCGCCTTCCAGATCACCAAGCCGAGTGCCGAGCTGAGCGGCAGCGGAGTCTTTTCGGTGAGCGGGGAGCAGCGCGTGCGCGGTCTCGAGCTCAATGTTTACGGGGAAATCACCCCCGAGCTTCGGCTGCTTGGCGGCGCCACCCTGCTGGATGGAGAACTGACGAAGCCGGCGCTCGCGGCCAATCTCGGCAACCGGCCGATCGGCGTTCCCTCGATGCAGCTCAATCTCGGCGCCGAATGGGATCTGCCCTGGGTGAAGGGGCTGACCCTGACGGGCGCGCTGATCCACACCGGCAAGCAGTTCATCAATACGGCCAACACCCAGTCGCTGCCCGACTGGACAAGGGTCGATCTCGGCGCGCGCTACGCAACCGAGATCGCCGGGCGCAAGACGACCTTCCGCGCCACCGTCCAGAACGTCGCCGACACCAGATACTGGTCGAGCGTCGCCTCGTTCGGGACGTTCTATGCGGGTGCGCCGCGCACCTTCCGGCTCTCGATGTCGGTCGACCTGTAATGGCGGGTCGCGGCGAACTCGATCGGCGCCCCGGTATCGGCGCATGCGGGCAGGGGCTCGCGGCGCTCCTGCACTGCCTCGCCCTGGTACTCGTGGTGATCACGAGTGCCGTGCCGGCATCGGCCGAGCAGGTCTCCGTGACCGATGTGCTCGGGCGCGTCGTCACGGTGGCGGTTCCGGTCCAGCGCGTGATCCTGGGTGAGGGGCGGCAGATCCACGCCGGCGCCGCCCTCGACCGGGAGGCGCCGTTCCGCCGCATCGTCGCCTGGCGCGACGATTTGCAAAAGGCCGATCCGGACAGCTACCGCGCTTATCTCGAGCGCTATCCCATTATTGCGGCGCTGCCGGCGCTCKGGGCCATGAGCGAGGGTAATCTCGATATCGAGACGGTGATCGCCCTGAAGCCCGATGTGCTGTTCCTCAATGTCGAGGCCCAGATCGCGAGCGCGGAGACGAAGCTTGTCGAAAAGCTCGCTTCCGTCGGCATTCCCGTGGTCTATGTCGATTTCCGCCATGCGCMCTTCGTGAACACGGAACCGTCGCTCCGGCTGATGGGCCGCCTGTTCGGCCGCTCGGAGATCGCCGAGGAACTCATCGCCTTTCGCTCTCGCGAGATCGCGCGCGTCACCGATCGCCTGGCCGGGGTGGCCGATCTCAGGCGGCCGCTCGTCATGGTCGACCGGATACCCGGCTATTCCGACGATTGCTGCATGACGTTCGGGCCGGAGAATTTCGGCAGAATGGTCGAGGTCGCCGGTGGGCGGAATCTCGGCAGCCTCCTGCTGCCCAGCACCTTCGGCACGGTGAACCCCGAAACGATCATCGCCATGAATCCCGATGTGGTGATCGCGACCGGCGGCAATTGGAGCGCGCTGGCGCCGGGCGGCGCCTGGGTCGGGCTCGGGCCAGGCGCGGACCTCGCGGAGGCGAAGCGAAAACTCGCCAATCTCGCGAAACGCCCGGCCTTCGCCCATACGGCCGCGGTGAAGAGCGGGCGCGTCCACGCGATCTGGCATCAGTTCTACAACAATCCCTATCAGTTCGTGGCGATCCAGAGGATCGCCCGCTGGCTCCATCCCGATCTGTTCCCGGATCTCGATCCCGAAGCCACGCTGCGCGAACTCCACGAGCGCTTCCTGCCGCTGCCCTATCAGCCGGGCTACTGGGTCGAGCTTGGCGGGGAGGGAGGAGCCGGCCACGCCGCGCCCTGATTGCCGGCGGCCGGCTCGCGCGCTTCGGCACCGGCGTAGAGCCGGCATCCAAAAAAGAGGGGCCGCTGGGGCGGCCCCTGCCTCCGAGAGGTGCTTGCCTCTCAGCTGTGATGTCGCCGCATCGCCGGTGCGTAATATTGATGCTCACGCAGCTCCTTCATGTGCTCATGATAGGCGCGATACTGCTGCTGCTCCTGCAGGKCGAGCGGGTTCTCGTACTGCTCGTGGATGATGCTTTCGGGGCCGAACTCGTAGGCCTGCGCCGTGTTGGCCATCCCGAACAGCGCGAGAAGGCCTCCGACAAGGGCAATCCTGTAAGTGATCATGACTGATCTCCTGCGTTCCAAAGCACGAGGCCGGGTTGAAATCCGACTTCGTATCCATATTACCGTMGCGAAGCTGAAATGTTCATGCAAATAACCGTGATCTGATTTCCTGCGAAATTCATCAAATACGCAAATTGCCGCCTCAATGTGGGATTCAATCTTGGATTAAATCTCTGTGAACAGAGCATTAACAAATGTTAACTTGATGATGCCAAGACTTCGGCACTGCGTGTCTTTGCTGGCAGACCTCTCGTCGAGTGAAATAAAACCGGCGAGAGCGGCAAACCAGGCACGCGTTCTGTGAGCGGAGCTTGCGACAAGCGGCCCGGAGATGTCTTCCCTAAGTTGCACGAGCGAGCCGGCACGACAGTAGAGGCCGCAAGGAATGACAGTACCTCGCAGTCGCGAAAGATTTTGTGCTGCAGCGCACTCGTCATTGACTGAGACGGCGAGGGCGGGTTGGGGCGCCGGAATCGCCGCCCTTCCGCCCAGGGGCCGAACCGGCCGCTATCGCTTGCGCATGATGGGCGCAATCATCCTCCGCGACTGCGTCAGGTGCGAGAGTGTCAATCGAGATGCCCTGGGGACGCTGAGCGACGGTGAAACCCTTGTTCAGGCAAGCCGTTACGCAGCGTGAAACATCTCGTATCTGGCTTCGTTCCGCGAACAACAAGCCCGGCGAGTAGACGCTGCTCATGCAGGTCGCCTTGGCGTTGTCGCTCTCTCGATGCAGTTCGACACTGAACATTGTCTCCCCGATGCATCCCGAGAG
>NZ_JBFTLD010000213.1:0-11723 GCF_056396265.1 Allobosea sp. 05T422_2
GGTCGCTTCCAGCACGCGGCTGACGGCGGGCAGGGCCTTGGAGGTTGGCGGAGCGAAATAGGCGGCGATGCGTGCGACTTCCGCCGGGTCGGCATTGACGGAGGGACCGTCGAGCCGTGCGAACTCCTCCTCGACGCGCCGCGTGAATTCCTCGGCGCCAATCTCGTGGACCAGGATCTTGACCCGAGCCTTGTACTTGTTGTCGCGGCGGCCTTCGAGATTATAGACCCGCATGATCGCCTCGAGATAGGCGAGGAGGTCGGCCTTGGGCAGATAGTCGCGCACCACCTTGCCGATCATCGGCGTGCGGCCGAGACCGCCGCCGACACTGACCTCATAGGAGATGGCATTGATGTCCGGGTGCCGCCGCAGGCGCAGGCCGATGTCATGCGCCTTGATCACGGCCCGGTCATGCTCGGCCCCTGTCACCGCGATCTTGAACTTGCGCGGCAGGTAGCTGAACTCGGGATGCAGGCTCGACCATTGCCGGATCAGTTCGGCGGTCGGGCGCGGGTCCTCGATCTCGTCCTGCGCGACGCCGGCGAAATGATCGGCCGTGACATTGCGGATGCAGTTGCCCGAGGTCTGGATGCAATGCATCTCGACCTCGGCAAGGAGATCCAGGATCTCCGGGATGTCACGCAGTTTCGGCCAGTTGAACTGCAGGTTCTGACGCGTGGTGAAATGGCCATAGCCGCGGTCATAGCGTTCGCCGATCAGGGCGAGCTGGCGCAATTGGCGCGAAGACAGCGTGCCGTAAGGCACCGCAATGCGCAGCATATAGGCGTGGAGCTGCAGGTAGACACCGTTCTTCAGCCGCAGCGGCTTGAACTCGTCCTCGGTCAGCGAACCATTGAGCCGGCGGCCGACCTGATCCCGGAACTGGGCGACCCGCTCGCGGACGAAGCGCGCATCGAATTCATCGTAGCGATACATGTCTCAGGCCCTCCGCTCGGCTGCGATACCGTCCCCGGCCTGCTTGCCGAGATCGGGACGGTTGCTCGGTCCGAGCGTCTTCATGCGTTCGCGATAATGCCGTGGCACCGGCCCGCCGGCCTCGATCGCGACATCGACGAGGTAGGCATCGACGACATGCTGGGCTGCGAATTCGCTGACGGCATAGGCCTCCAGCCGCGCCGCTGCCGCATCGTCGGCTGCGACCAGCGCAAGCGCGGGATCGCGCGTCCAGGCGAGCGCACCGGCGGCAGCAACCGAAGCGAAAACGACATCGCCATCAAGCAGATCATTGGCGAGAAGGATTGCCGGAAGAGGCGGGCGCTTGGGGGCAGCGGCCATCACGCAGCCTCCGCCAGGGTCAGCGTCAGGCCGTCGAGATCATCGGACCAGATGATCTGGCACGAGAGCCGGGAGGTCCGTTCAATCAGCGGCAGCGTATCGAGTGCGTCGATCTCGTCCTCGCGCGGCTCGGGCAGGCGCTCGGCCCATTCCGGCGAGACAATGACATGGCAGGTGGCGCAATCGCAGGAACCGCCGCAGACGCCTTCGATCCCGACGCGATAGTCGCGCAGGATTTCCATGACCCGCCAGCCTTCGACGGCCTCGAGTTCATGCGGCTGACCCTGCCGGTCGATGACGTTGAGAATGGCCACCTTCAGCGCTCACCTTGTTCGCTATTCCGAACATCTCAAATACGGCAGCGCAGCGGTGGGTTCAATTCACGCCTGGTAGCGTGTTTTTTCTTATTCCCGTTGAAAAGGAGGATATTTGTCTTTGCCGCAGCTGCAGAAGGGGCGGGGGCGAAATAATCCTCTCACCGCCAAGATGACGCTAGACCAGTCCGCCGAGCCGGTAACCGACGCCGGGTTCGGTCTCGATCAGCTTCGGGCTCGTCGGGTCCTGCTCGAGCTTCTGGCGGAGCTGACCGACGAAGACGCGGAGATACTGCACATCGTGCTCATGTGCCGGCCCCCAGACGGCAGTGAGGATCTGGCGATGGGTCAGTACCCGGCCATTGCCGCCGGCGAGCGAGGCGAGCAGGTCATATTCCTTTGGTGACAGCTTCACATGCGTACCGTCGCGGCTGACGCGTCGATTGACGAGATCGATCTCGACGGCGCCCGAGCGGATCACCGCGTCCGCACCCTGACGCTCGATGCGGTGACGCAGCGCCACGCGCAGCCGTGCCAGCAATTCGCCGACCCCGAACGGCTTTTCGACATAGTCATCGGCACCGGCATCGAGCGCATCGATCTTCTCGGTCTCGCGATCCCGCGCCGAGAGGATGATCACCGGGCCGTCATAAAAGGCCCGCGCCTTGGCCAGCGCCTCCTTGCCGTCCATGTCGGGCAGACCGAGATCGAGCACGACCGCATCCGGCGGCTTTCGTGCAAGCTCGCGCAGGCCGGCTGCGGCGTCATCGGCGCGAACCGGCTCGTAACCGGCGGCATCGAGCGCCGGAGCCAGGAAGCGATGGATCTGAGGTTCATCGTCGATGACGAGGATACGAGGGCGAAAGGCTGTCATGTCGTGACTCCGGGCGCGCTGTCCTTGCGCAAGCTGATCAGGATGCGGGTGCCGCCGGGTGTTCCGTCCGGACGGTCCTGGATCGGGCTCGCGGCTGCGATCCGCCCGCCCATCGCCTCGACGAAGCCCTTTGAGATGGCGAGGCCGAGGCCGGCGCCCTTGCCGCGTTCCCCGCCACGGTCGGTCGATTCCTCGAGCCTGCGGAACTTCTCGAAGACGCGTTCCAGCTCGGCAGTGGGGATACCGCGACCTTCATCCTCGATCGAGATCACGACATTGCCCCTGTCTTCATAGGCCGCCGTCTCGATCAACGAACCGTCCTCGCTATAGGTGATGGCATTTTCCAGGATGTTGACCAGAGCCTGCTCGAGCAGGCCAGGGTCGGCCCGTACGGCCGAAAGCGCAGCGGGAAAATCGCGCTGGACGCGGCGGTGATCGAGGCGGCGCGAGACGCGCTCGATCGCTGCGGCAATCACGTCGCGCACATCGGTCCAGTCGCGGCGCGTCACCAGCGCTCCGCCTTCCAGCCGCGACATGTCGAGCAGATCGCCGACATAACGATTGAGCCTTTCGGCCTCCTCGCGGATCGAGAGCAGCAGGTCGTCGCGCACCGCGGGCTCGACCGTCTTGCCGAAGTCGATCAGCGTCGTCGCCGATCCGAGCACCGTCGCCAGCGGCGTGCGCAGATCATGGCTGACGGAGTTGAGCAGCGCCGAGCGCAGCCGATCACTGCGGCGGAGCGCCTCGGCATCGACGGCCGCGGCGGCCAGTTCGGCCCGCTCCAGCGCGATCGCCCCCTGATCGAGCAGCGCCAGCGCGAAGCGTTCGTTCTCGGCATCGAGCAGCGCTTGCGGTTCGAATCCGACGACGCCCGAGCGCGAGCGCACGCCCTGCAGCGCGCGGAATGTCCAGGCAGCATTGGGCAAGGTGCCGGTGCCGGCGCCGGCAGGCTCGCCGCGCGTCCAGGTCCAGCGCGCCGCGGTCATGTCTGCTGTGCTGAGCGCCTCGAGCGCAGG
Organism: Allobosea sp. 05T422_2; assembly: GCF_056396265.1. Classification (NCBI taxonomy): domain Bacteria; kingdom Pseudomonadati; phylum Pseudomonadota; class Alphaproteobacteria; order Hyphomicrobiales; family Alloboseaceae; genus Allobosea; species Allobosea sp. 05T422_2. The sequence goes on from NZ_JBFTLD010000213.1 coordinate 3,501, forward strand.
CGCTCCGGCCGCCGCGGCGATTTCCTCGCCATGCGGTAGGAAGACGACGATTTTGCCGGACGTCGCGGCCGAAAGCTGCTCGGCCAGGATCGTGGCTGCATCCTCCTTGCGCGCGGCTCCCGACAGCCGCCGGCTCGCGGCGAGCAATGCGGTGATCGCCGAGGCTCGTCGCGCCGTCGCCCTGGCCTGATCCCGGACCCGCCCCGTCAGGCCACCCGTCGTCATCGCCACCGCGAAGAAGACGAGGAATGTCAGGACATCCGCTGGATGGCCGATCCAGAAGCTCAGCAGCGGCTCGAGGAAGAAGAAATTATAGGCAACCGCGGCGAAGGCTGCGGCCGTGACGGCTGGCCAGAGACCGAATGCGAGTCCCGATATCAGCACGCTGACCATGAACAGCATGGCGAGATTGGCATTCTCGACACGGTTCTGGATCATCTCCCCGATAAGGATCGTGCCACCGACCAGCGCAGCGGAGGCGAGGTGGCCGCCCCATTGCAGCGCGCGCTTCGGAACTGGGGACGACGGGACGGCAGGCCCGGACGCGCTCTCGGTGATGATGTGCAGCGCCGCGCCGTTCTGTGCCTCGAGCAGGGCTGGCGCCAGCGACCGGTGGAACCAGGCGCGCCAGCCCCGGMGGTGCGACTTGCCGACGACGATCTGGGTGACGTTGTTGCGCCTGGCATAGTCCAGCACGGTGGCGACGAGATCGTCGCCTGTCAGCACGACATTGGCTGCGCCGAGCTGTTCGGCGAGCTTGAGCGCTTMCGACAGGCTGCGGCCGCGAGCAGAATCCGGCTCGACGCGGTTCGGCCGCTCGACATGCGCCACCGTCCAGGGCGCGTCCATCATCATGTCGGAGAGGCGCCGTCCCGCGCGCACCAGCGAACTCGCCATGGCGTCCGGCCCGATCAGGACCAGGATGCGCTCGCCGGCCGCCCAGGGGCCTTCGACGCCGGCACGCTTCATCGCCTGGCTGAGCTGGTCGTCGACGGTCTGGGCAGCGCGGCGCAAGGCCAGTTCGCGCAGCGCCGTCAGGTTCTCGGGCTTGAAGAAATTGTCGGCGGCGAGCCGCGCCGTCTCGGGCAGATAGACTTTGCCCTCTGCCATGCGCTGGCGCAGTTCGGTCGGGGTGATATCGATCAGCTCGATCTCGTCCGCCCGGCTGAGGACGCTGTCCGGCACCGTTTCACGCTGGCGCACGCCGGTGATCTTCCAGACCACGTCGACGAGGCTCTCCAGATGCTGGACGTTCAGCGTMGTCCAGATGTCGATACCGGATTCGAGCAGTTCCTCGACATCCTGCCAGCGTTTCGGGTGGCGGCTGCCGGGAGCGTTGGAATGGGCATATTCGTCGACGAGCAGGAGGCGCGGCTTGACGGCCAGCGCCGCATCGAGGTCGAACTCCAGCAAGGTCCGGCCGCGATGCTCGATCGGTCGGCGCGCCATGACCTCGAGACCGTCGAGCAGGGCCTCGGTCTCCCGCCTCCCATGGGTCTCGACCACGCCGACAAGGACCTCGCCATGCTCGGCCTGGGCGCGGCGGCCCTGGGACAGCATCYCGTAGGTCTTGCCGACGCCTGGAGCCATGCCCAGAAAAATCTTGAGCCGGCCGCGTTTGCGGCCGGCCTGCGCCAGAAGGGCATCGGGATCGGGGCGTCCCTGCTCCCGGAATCTGGTCTCGTCTGCAGTMATAACGCTGGGCTCATGGCGCCTTAGCTTGCGGCTTCGGATAACGCGCGTCGAGGGCGAGATTCGCGGTCAGCACGTTTACACGCGAACGACCGAGAAAGCCGAAGGTCGGCCCCTGCGTGTTCGCTGCGATGATCGCCGCAACCTGGTCCGGGGCGATGCCGCGGGTTTTGGCGATGCGAGCGACCTGGCGGTCCGCGTTCTCCGGCGAGATATGGGGATCCAGACCCGAAGCGGAAGCGGTAACCGCATCGGCCGGCAAGGACCCTTTCCCGTCGGCCTCCCGCAGCGCCTCGGCATCCGCCTTGATCCGTGCAGCGAGGTCCTCGTTCATGGGGCCCAGATTCGAGCCCGATGAGCCCGCTGCATCATAGCCGTCCTTGCCGGCGGCGGAGGGGCGGGGACGCAGATAGGCGTCGCCCTTGAAGTTCTGGMCGATCCACTGCGAACCGACGATCTCGCCTTGGGTATTGCGGATCAGAGAACCGCCGGCCTGGGACGGGAAGGCCGCGCCGGCGATACCGGTCACGCCGAGCGGGTAGGCAAGGCCGAGGACGAGGGTGAAGAACACCATCGAGGCGATGGCAGGACGAAGATGGGACAACATGGTTGGTGCTCCTTGTCCGCGGCGTCAGGCGAGCTTCAGGGCTGTGACGATCATGTCGATCAGCTTGATGCCGACGAAGGGCGCGATCAGCCCGCCGATGCCATAGAGGGTGAGGTTGCGCGAGAGCAGCTTGGCGGCGCCGATGGCGCGATAGCGCACGCCGCGCAGGGCCAGCGGGATCAGCGCGATGATGACCAGCGCGTTGAAGATCACGGCCGAGAGGATGGCGCTATGCGGGCTCGTGAGCCCCATGACGTTGAGGGCGCCCAAGGCCGGCAGCGCGGCCACGAACAGGGCCGGGATGATCGCGAAATATTTGGCGACGTCGTTGGCGATCGAGAAAGTGGTCAGTGCTCCGCGCGTGATCAGGAGCTGCTTGCCGACCTCGACGATCTCCAGGACCTTGGTCGGATCGCTGTCGAGATCGACCATGTTGCCCGCCTCGCGGGCGGCCTGCGCCCCGGTCTGCATGGCCACGCCGACATCGGCCTGCGCGAGCGCCGGGGCATCATTGGCGCCGTCGCCGCACATCGCGACGAGACGGCCCTTGGCCTGCTCGGTGCGGATCATGCGCAGCTTGTCCTCCGGGGTCGCCTCGGCGAGAAAATCGTCGACGCCGGCTTCGGAAGCGATGGCCGCAGCGGTGACGGGATTGTCGCCGGTGATCATCACGGTGCGCACACCCATGCGGCGAAGATCGGCGAAGCGATCCTTGACGCCGGGCTTCACCACATCCTTGAGGTGGATGACGCCGACCAGCGCACCGTTCTCGCTGACCGCGAGCGGCGTGCCGCCCGAGCGGGCGATGCGGTCGACCGCGTGGCGCATCTCGGCCGGGACCTGGCCGTCGCGCAGATCGAGCATGGTCAGCACGGCATCGACCGCGCCCTTGCGCCAGGACTGGCCGTTATCGTCGAGGCCCGACTGACGCGTCGTCGCGCTGAAGGCGATCGCGGTCGCATGGTCCGGGATGCTGGCAGTAATGCCTTGCTCCCGCGCCAATTCGACGATCGAGCGACCCTCGGGGGTCTCGTCGGCGAGAGAGGCCATGAGCGCGGCGCGCAGCGCATTGTCCGGGCGAACGCCCGGCGCCGGGATGACCTCGACGGCCATGCGGTTGCCGAAGGTGATCGTGCCGGTCTTGTCGAGCAGCAGCGTGTCGATGTCGCCCGCGGCTTCGACTGCGCGCCCGGAGGTCGCGAGCACGTTGACCTTGAGCAGCCGGTCCATGCCTGCGATGCCGACCGCGCTGAGCAATCCGCCGATCGTGGTCGGGATCAGCGTGACGAAGAGCGCACCGAGCACCATGGGATCGAGCGAGATGCCGGAGAAGGCACCAAGGCCGGTCAGGGTGACGACGGCTACCAGGAAGACCAGCGTCAGGCCGGCGAGCAGCACGGCAAGCGCAAGCTCGTTCGGGGTCTTGCGCCTGTCGGCGCCTTCCACCATCGCGATCATGCGATCGAGGAAGGAGGAGCCCGGCTGCGACGTGACCTTCATCTTGATCCAGTCGGAGACCACCGTGGTGCCGCCGGTGACGGCCGAGCGGTCGCCACCGCTCTCCCGGATCACCGGAGCGGATTCGCCGGTGATCGCGGCCTCGTTGACCGAGGCGACACCCTCGACGATCTCGCCATCGGCCGGGATCACGTCGCCGGCCTCGACCAGCACGAGATCGCCCGGAACGAGCTTGTGGGCCGCGGTCGGGATCATCGCATTCCGCTCAGGGTCGATGATCAGCTTAGCCTTGGTGGTGACGCGGGCGGCACGGAGCGAATCTGCCGCCGCCTTGCCGCGCCCTTCGGCAATGCTCTCGGCAAAATTGGCGAAGAGCACGGTGAGCCAGAGCCAGGCCGCGATCTGGATCGGAAACCCGGCAGGTGCGCCGGCGGAAAGGGCGACCGCGGCGGAAACCGTCGCGAGCGCCGCGACGACCTCCGTGGCCAGGATCACGGGATTTCCGGTGAGCTTGCGCGGGTCGAGCTTGACGAAGGCGCTCTTCAGCGCCGTCAGCACGACGCCCTGGTCGAAGCTGGAGGATTTGACGAAGGACATACTCATGGAAGCTTTCCTTTGTCGGCTCAACGAGCCGCCGCAAGCACCTGGAAGTGCTCGACGATTGGTCCGAGCGCGAGCGCCGGGAAGAATTGCAGGCCACCCAGGATCAGGATGATGCCGATCAGCAGGCCGACGAAGAGMGGGCTGTCAGAAGGCAGAGTGCCGGCGGTGGGCTGGAGTTTCGGCTTGGCCGCGATAGCGCCCGCGATGGCGAGCACCGGAATGGCATAGGCGAAGCGGCCGAGCAGCATCGCGATGCCGAGCGTGGTGTTCCACCAGGGCGCATTGGCGGTCAGGCCGGCATAGGCCGAGCCGTTGTTTCCCGTCGCCGAGGAGTATGCGTAGAGGATTTCGGTCAGACCGCGCGGCCCCTTGTTGAGCAGTCCCTCGAGCGCGACCGGCAGCACCGCAGCGATCGCGGAGAAGCCGAGGATCGAGAGAGGCAGGATGAGCACCGCCAGCATCGCGAACTTGATCTCACGTGCCTCCACCTTCTTGCCGAGATATTCCGGTGTACGCCCGACCATCAGGCCGGCGACGAAGACCGCGAGCAGCGCCATCACCACCATGCCGTAAAGGCCGGAACCGACGCCGCCGGGCAGAATCTCGCCGAGCTGCATCAGGAACATCGCAACGCCGCCTCCGAGCGGCATGTAGCTGCCATGCATGGAATTGACCGAGCCGTTCGAGGCACCCGTGGTCTGGGCGGCCCACATGGCCGACGTGGCGGCGCCGAAGCGGACTTCCTTGCCTTCCATGTTGGCCGAGGCATCGGGGATGCCAGCGGCGATCATTGCCGGCTGCGGCGTCAGCGTCTCGGACGCGTAGATGGCCGAGGCCGCGACGCCGACGAGGATCGCCATGACCGCGATCAGCGCGCGCGCCTCGCGGCGTGCACCGGCGACACGGCCAAAGGCGATGACCGTGCCGAAGGCGAGCGCGTTCAGTGAAACCACCTCGATCAGGTTGGTCAACGGCGTCGGATTCTCGAGCGGGTGCGCCGAGTTGACGTTGAAGATGCCGCCGCCATTGGTGCCCCATTGCTTGATGGCTTCCTGGCTCGCGGTCGGGAACAGCGAGATCACCTGCTTCGCGCCTTCGACGGTCGAAGCCTCGACATTGGCGAGCAGCGTCTGCGGCACACCGGCCGCGACCAGCGCAAGGGCTGTGACGATGGACAGCGGAAGCAGGACGTAGAGGACCGAACGGGTCAGATCGACCCAGAAATTGCCGAGGCCCTCGCCCCGATCCGCAGCGAAGGCGCGCGACAATGCAGCGGCGACCGCGAGGCCAGCGCCGGCCGAGACGAAATTCTGCACGGTGAGCCCAGCCATCTGGCTGAGATTGCTCATCGTTGTCTCGCCGCCATAGGACTGCCAGTTCGTGTTGGTGACGAAGCTGACGGCGGTGTTGAAGGCGAGGTGCGGCGACAGCCCGTCAAAGCCTTGCGGATTGAGCGGCAGCACGCCCTGCAGGCGCAGCATCCCGTAGAGCAGCGCAAACCCGGCGGCGCTGAAGGCAATCAGCGCGCCGGCATAGCCGAACCACCCTTGCTGCCGGTTGCGGTCGACGCCGAAGGCTGCATAGGCCACGGCTTCGACCGGTTTCAGCACCGGATCGAGCCAGGTTCGTTCGCCCGCCCAGACGCGAGCCATGAAGATTCCAAGTGGCCAACCCACGGCCACAGTCAGCGCGATCGTGAAAACGATCTCGGCCCAGCCCCGCCAGTCCATGCGAGGTCTCCTTTATGAAAGCTGTGTCAGAAGCGGTCGGGGCGCAGCAGCGCAGCGACCATGTAGACCGCGAGCCCAAGCGCCGCGGCCCCGTAAAGCCAGGTGAGCGCCATGGTCGTCAGACCTTGCGCAACTGCGCAGCATAGGCCGCGAAGAGCCCGAAGGCTCCGAGCCCGAGCGCGATGAAGACGATGTCGGCCATGGCCAATCTCCAGTCAGGTTAGACCGGAGATGTGGTGCCTGGGGCAGTAAGGGGTCGAGGGGAAAGGCAGGGGGGAGGCATAAGGGTTCCATAAAGGTCGCCTGCAGCAACGATCTTTCGCTGGTCACTGGCGTTGGGCCTTGCAGAGGCCAGCGGAGCGATGGTCATGACCATTCAGGAGATGCCGGCATCAAAGGCCTATCGCCTGCTTGAGGCCGGACCGATCGTTCTCGTCACGACATCGGACGAGGGGCGGCCGAACGTCATGACCATGGGTTTCCACATGGTGATGCAGCATGCGCCGCCGTTGATCGGCTGCATCATCGGCCCGTGGGATCACAGCTACAAGGCGTTGCGGGCGAGCGGCGAGTGCGTGATAGCGATCCCGACAGTCGACCTCGCCCGAAAGGTGGTCGATATCGGCAATTGCTCGGGCGGTGAGATCGACAAGTTCAAGCGCTTCCGGCTCACTGCCAAGCCGGCGAAGGACGTCACGGCGCCGTTGATCGGCCAATGCCTCGCCAATATCGAGTGCCGCGTTGCCGATCGGAGCCTGATCGAGCGCTACAATCTGTTCATTCTGGAAGCCGTGCGGATCTGGGTTGACCCGGAACGGAAGGAACGCCGGACCCTGCATCATCGCGGCGACGGTACCTTTGCGGTCGATGGCAAGATCATCGACCTGCGCGAGCGCATGGTGCTGTGGAAGCAGATCCAGGGCTAGGCCCAACGCACGCCGCGCCGCGTGTGCAGGGGGCTCGAAGCTGCACTCACCAGAACAAGGGGCGTCCCCCATAGGGGTAATAGCCCCACCCGGGCCCTCCTGCTTGTTCGAAGCGATAGAGGCGTGCAGCCGAGCGTGCCAAATCGACGTCGAGCAGGCATTTGGCAAATGCGTCAGTGCCTGGCCGGAAGCCATAGGATCGGCAACGCACTTCGTCGGCGCTACGCTGTTCTGCCGCAGTGATGGTTTGACAGGCAGCGAGGCCGCCGGAGATCAACACCATGGCGAGTAACGAGGCTCTCTTCATGATGCGGCTCCTATCCAGGCAACGGCTTGATAACTTTTGCCGCATTGATGGCCAAGATATGGCTAGGCTCAGGACCTATTAATTTTGCTTGAGATGTGATTCACGGTGTCCTGGAGGATGCCGTGATGGATGATTTGTTTCTGCTGAGCGAGCGGCAGATGACGCGGATATCGCCGCATTTTCCGCTGTCGCATGGCGTGCCACGGGTTGATGATCGGCGTGTGGTGAGCGGGATCGTCTACGTCATCCGCAACGGCCTGCAGTGGAAGGACGCGCCCAAGGGCTACGGTCCCCACAAGACACTCTACAATCGCTTCATCCGCTGGAGCCGGCTCGGCGTCTTCGACCGGATCTTCGCCGGGCTTGCCGGCGAAGGGCCCAGGCCGGAGCGGATCATGATCGACGCGACGCATCTGAAGGCGCATCGCACGGCGGCGAGCCTGCTCAAAAAGGGGCTCTTCCCCGGTGTATCGGGCGCACCAAGGGCGGGCTGAACTCCAAGCTCCACACCGTCTGCGACGAGACCGGCCGCCCGATCATCATGCTGCTCTCGGAAGGCCAGATGAGCGACCACAAGGGCGCAAGCCTCGTGCTCGCTGCCCTACCGTCAGCCAAAACCCTTATTGCCGACCGCGGCTATGATAGCGCCGCGTTCCGCCAGGCCCTGGTCGCCAAAGGCATCGCACCCTGCATTCCATCGAGCCGAAGCCGGAAAATCCCGTATCCCTACGACAAAGCGCTCTATCGCCAGCGCCACAAGGTCGAGAACCTCTTCGCTAAGCTCAAAGACTGGCGACGCATCGCCACACGATACGACCGCTGCGCCCACACTTTCTTCTCGGCAATCTGTATCGCCGCGGCCGTCATCTTCTGGCTCTGATCAACGAGTCCTGAGCCTAG
>NZ_JBFTLD010000214.1:0-11715 GCF_056396265.1 Allobosea sp. 05T422_2
CTTAGAGGAAGACAGAACCATGAAGTTCCGTCCGCTGCATGACCGCGTCGTGGTCCGTCGCCTTGATGGCGAAGAGAAGACCAAGGGTGGCATCATCATCCCCGAAACCGCCAAGGAAAAGCCCCAAGAGGGTGAAGTCGTCGCCGTCGGCCCTGGCGCCCGCGACGAAGCCGGCAAGCTCGTTGCCCTGGACGTCAAGAAGGGCGATCGCGTCCTCTTCGGCAAGTGGTCGGGCACCGAGGTCAAGATCGATGGCCAGGATCTCCTGATCATGAAGGAATCCGACATCATGGGCGTCGTCGGCTGAACGCCACGCGACCTCCATTCCCCGTTTTCATTAAGGAGTAGCTCGCATGGCTGCTAAAGACGTCRAGTTCTCCACCGACGCGCGCGACCGGATGCTGCGCGGCGTCGAAATCCTCAACAACGCCGTCAAGGTCACGCTCGGTCCCAAGGGCCGCAACGTCGTGATCGACAAGTCGTTCGGCGCTCCCCGCATCACCAAGGACGGCGTCACCGTCGCCAAGGAGATCGAGCTCGCCGACAAGTTCGAGAACATGGGCGCCCAGCTGGTGCGCGAAGTSGCCTCGAAGCAGAAYGACGCCGCCGGTGACGGCACCACGACGGCCACCGTGCTCGCCGCCGCGATCATGCGCGAAGGCCTGAAGTCGGTTGCCGCCGGCATGAACCCGATGGACCTGAAGCGCGGCATCGACCTCGCGGTCGAAGCCATCGTCACGGACCTGAAGAAGAACTCGAAGAAGGTCACYTCGAACGCGGAAGTCGCGCAGGTCGGCACCATCTCGGCCAACGGCGACGARTCGGTCGGCAAGATGATCGCCACCGCGATGCAGAAGGTCGGCAACGAGGGTGTCATCACCGTCGAGGAGGCCAAGACCGCCGAGACCGAGCTTGATGTCGTCGAAGGCATGCAGTTCGACCGTGGCTATCTCTCGCCCTACTTCATCACCAATGCCGAGAAGATGGTYGYCGAGCTCGAGGACCCCTACATCCTCGTTTTCGAGAAGAAGCTGTCGTCGCTCCAGGCGATGCTGCCGATCCTCGAGGCCGTCGTTCAGACCGGCAAGCCGCTGCTGATCATCGCCGAGGACGTGGAAGGTGAGGCTCTCGCCACCCTCGTCGTCAACAAGCTCCGTGGCGGCCTGAAGGTCGCGGCCGTCAAGGCTCCGGGCTTCGGCGATCGCCGCAAGGCCATGCTCGAGGACATCTCGATCCTGACCGCCGGTCAGCTGATCTCGGAAGACCTCGGCATCAAGCTCGAGACCGTGACGCTCRACATGCTCGGCCGCGCCAAGAAGGTGCGTATCGAGAAGGAGAACACCACGATCATCGACGGCGCCGGCAAGAAGAAGGACATCGAGGGCCGCGTTGCGCAGATCAAGGCGCAGATCGAGGAGACCTCGTCTGACTACGATCGCGAGAAGCTCCAGGAGCGTCTGGCCAAGCTCGCTGGCGGCGTCGCGGTGATCCGCGTCGGCGGCGCGACCGARGTCGAAGTCAAGGARAAGAAGGACCGCGTCGACGATGCCCTGAACGCGACCCGCGCTGCGGTCGAAGAAGGCATCCTGCCGGGTGGTGGCGTGGCGCTCCTGCGCGCGCTCCAGACCGTCAAGTCGATCAAGACCCAGAACGACGACCAGAAGACCGGCGTCGAGATCGTCCGCAAGGCGATCATGGCCCCGGCCAAGCAGATCGTCGACAACGCTGGCGATGACGGCGCTGTCGTGGTCGGCAAGCTGCTCGAGTCGAAGGACTACGCCTACGGCTACAATGCCCAGACCGGCGAGTACGGCGATCTGGTCAAGGCCGGCATCATCGACCCGACCAAGGTCGTGCGCACGGCGATCCAGGACGCGGCTTCGGTCGCCGGCCTGCTGATCACCACCGAGGCGATGATCGCCGAGCTGCCGAAGAAGGACGCCATGCCGGCTATGCCGGGCGGCGGCGGCATGGGCGGCATGGACTTCTGATCGAAGTCCATCGCTTCTCGCGAATACGACGGAGGCCCGGCGCAAGCCGGGCCTTTTTCATATCTGCCAGCCCCTGGCTCTGCCTCGGTGCGCGACAGCGGCCCGACGCGTCACGCAACCGCCATCCCGCCGTAATCGCGCCGTCGCGTCCCGCTGAGCAAATGACGCTCACTGTTTCAGGGGCCAGATATGCTCACACGTCGCACCATGATTGCCGGCCTTGGCGCCCTCACCTGCCTTCCCGCGCTGGCCCAGAGCGACTGGCGCCAGAGCATCAAGGAAATCCGCTTCGGCGTCTCGTCGGCAGAACATGAGGCGGGCGCGATCGCCCGCAACCAGCCGGTGATCGACTATCTCACAGGCAAGCTCGGCGTTCCCGTGAAACTCTATCGGGTCAGCGACTATGCCGGCCTCGTCGAGGCACTGCGGGCCGACCAGCTCGAGTTCGCCCGCTTCGGGCCCGCGGTCGACTCGCTCGGCCGGCGTGTCCTCGGCGACAAGCTGCAGCCTCTGTTCCGCGACATCGATAACAACGGCCAGGAAGGCTATTACTCGGTCATCGTCGTTCGTGCCGACAGCCCCTACAAGTCGGTTGCGGATCTGAAGGGCAAGAACTTCGCCTTCGCCGATCCGAACTCGACGTCGGGCTTCGCCTTCCCGTCCTATTTCCTGCGCAAACAGGGCTTTGATCCGCAGAACCATTTCGGCGGCACCGTCTTCTCCGGCGGCCACGACAACTCCGTCCTGGCGCTGGTGCGCGGCCAGTTCGACGGGGTGGCGACCTATCAGGTCAACGAGACCTCCGGCGTCGTCCAGCGCCTCACCGCGCGCAACATGATTCCGGCAGGCGCGACACGCGTGATCTGGACCTCGCCCCTGATCCCCTCCAGCCCGTTCTCGACACGGGCCAACCTGCCCCAGGGACTGAAGGATGCCTTCGTCGCTGCGATGATGGCGATGAAGGCGCAGGCACCCGAGGTCTGGAAGGTCTACACCGACGGTCAGGTTTCCGCTTACGCCCCGGCGAAACACGAGGACTATCTCGATATCATCGCGGTGACGGAGGAGCTTGAAGCCCGGCGCAAGCAGAAGCCCGCAGGCTGAGCGGCGATCTGCCGCCGCAAGGCGGCACGAAAGGCGTTTTCAACAATGAAGTCGCCGATGGAAGCCGGGAATTGGTTCCGCGGGCCGGACCGGCTCTTGCATCGACTTTGGTTGTAAGCCCTATTCCCGCAAGCTGCGGCATTCCGCCGCGCTCTGTGGCACTCTCTTGCGAAGGTCTGCTCCATGCTGAACTCGCCCGCCCTTGCCGACGGCGCCAAGCTCGTCGGCCGCATCCTGCTTGCCCTGATGTTCGTGCTCGCTGGCTACTCCAAGATCAGCGGCTATGCCGGTACACAGCAGTACATGGCCTCGGCTGGCGTGCCCGCCATTCTGCTGCCTCTCGTGATCGCGGTCGAGCTTCTGGGCGGCCTGATGGTCGTTCTCGGCTGGAAGACGCGTCTTGCAGCACTTGCCCTTGCCGGTTTCACGCTGGCTGCGACGCTGCTGTTCCACCTGAACTGGGCCCAGCCGATGCAGCAGCTCCTCTTCATGAAGAACCTCTCCGTCGTCGGCGGCTTCCTTGTGCTGTTCGCCGCGGGGCCCGGCCGGCTGTCGCTCGATCGCGGCTGACGTCGCATCACAAATCGCTGAAATCGACACGCCCGGCCTTGAGCCGGGCTTTTTTGTCTGATCCGGTCGGCTAGAAGATATTATCCGCATGCGCCGACGCTGGCGCGAGTTCCCCGGTAAGGAAGACCTGATGCGTCTTTTGAGTTTCTTTGTCGCTGCTCTCGCCGCCATCGCGCTCGTGGCGGGGCAGCAGAGCGGCAGCGGCGGCATGCTCGGTATGGGCGCCGTGGGTGTGCTGCTCGCACTCGCCACCTATCGCTCGACCGAGACCAGCTTCTTCCTGAAGATCTTTTCCGGGATTTTCGGTGTTGAGTACGTCGTCTTCGGGGCCGGCTCGGTGCTCGCGCAGCTTGGCTACTGGCCTGCCGATTGGGCCGCGATCGCTCCCCCTGCCAGCCTCGCCACGACAGTCGCCGTCTTCGGCATCCTGATCTATGCGATCTCCTTCATTCCGATGATCCAGCGCATCTCGCGCCTGGCATCGCCCTATTTTTCCTCGACCGAGACGACGACGGCGTACCTTTGGCCGTTCGGCACCTATCAGATCCAGCTCGGGCGCCTCGGCGTCATCCTGCTGATCTTTCTGGTGATCCTGAATCAAGCGCAGGTCGGCATCTCGCTGCGTCTGAGCTTCTTCAATCGCGATTTCTACAACGCGATCCAGGAGAAGGATGCGCCGTCATTCTGGTATCAGCTGATCTATGTCTTCAGTGTCTGGGCCGCCATCTCGGTGGTCTCGAACCTGATCGAGATGTTCGCCAACTACACGCTGCTGATCCGCTGGCGGCGCTGGATGGCGGAAAAATACAGCAAGAGCTGGCTCGGCAACGCCACTCATTACCGGATCTCGCTGGCGGGCACTGCCGACAACCCTGACCAGCGTATCGCGGAAGATACCCGCGCCTTCGTCAATCAGACCTACAACTTCGCCCTGCCGCTGCTGTCGCAGATTTCGACACTCGTCTCGTTCTCGATCATCCTCTGGTCGATTCCCGTTCCGATCACCATTCCGGGCACCGAGATCATCATCCCGGGCTTCCTGCTGTGGATGGCGCTGATCTACGCGATCGCGGCGACCTGGATCACGCATCTCATCGGCAAGCCCCTGATCGGGCTCGAATTCGAGCAGGAACGCCGGGAGGCGAACTTCCGCTTCTCGCTGGCGCGTCTGCGTGAATATTCCGAGCAGATCGCGCTGATGCGCGGCGAAGCCTCCGAACAGCGGCATCTGAGCCAGCGCTTCGGCGACATCGTCTCGAACTTCTATCGACTGGTCTGGAGCCGGGTGAAGCTGACCAGCTTCACCCTGTCCTATAATCAGGCGAATGTGGTCGTGCCCTATGTGCTGCTCGCACCGCATTACTTCACGGGCATCATCACGCTCGGCATCATGACGCAGGTTGCCTCGGCCTTCGATCGTGTCCAGACGGCGATGTCGTTCTTCATCAACAGCTATCAGGCCATCGCCTCCTATCTGGCCTCGATCAACCGCCTGACCACTTTCGAGGCGGCGATCGGGCAGGCGCAAGCCGCCACGGCCGGCGAGAAGGGCATCCACCAGACCGAACTCCCCGGGAACGAGGTCCATATCGACGGCGCGACACTGACGCTGCCGAACGGCACGCCGATCGTGCGGATCGACGGGCTCGATCTCGGCACTGCGCGCTCGACACTGGTGATCGGACCGTCAGGATCGGGAAAATCGACGCTGTTCCGCGCCATAGCCGGCATCTGGCCCTTCGGGGAAGGCAAGGTCGGGGTTCCCGCCAGTGCGCGGATCATGCTGCTGCCGCAGCGCCCCTACCTGCCGCAGGGGACCTTGCGCGCGGCCATGTCCTACCCGGCGCTCGACGACACCTATACCGATGCCGACATCGCGACGGCGATGACCCAGGTCAAGCTCGCCCACCTGATCGACCGGCTCGACGATGTCGACCTCTGGGCCCAGCGCTTGTCAGGCGGTGAGCAGCAGCGCCTCGCCGTCGCGCGCGCCTTGCTGGCCAAGCCCGACTGGCTCTTCCTTGACGAGGCCACCGCCTCGCTCGACGAGAAGCTGGAAGGAGAGATCTACGACCTCATCGACCGGACACTGCCGCAGACGAAGATTGTCTCGATTGGGCATCGCTCGACATTGCGGGAGATGCACGACGAAATCGTCGTCATGCAGCCGAACGCGGATGGAACGCACAGTCCCCGCGCGATGGTTCGTGAGCCAGTCGTTCAGTCGTGAATCAACGAGCGCCCGTAGCCGGGCGCTCGTCTGCCTTTCCCGCATCACGCTTCGTGTCGGGAAAGGCGGATCGTCAGGAGAACTGAAGCTGGCGGCTGACCGTCGTCAGATGCCGCGGTCGAAGCGCAACTCGCCCGAGGCGGTCTTGATCACCAGCCTGCCCTCGACGAGGTCCCAGTTGCGAGCTCCGCGCAAGGCGACCAGATAGGCCCGCTCGAATTCGGCAGCGCCCTTGTCGCAGGAGCGCTTGGTGATGGCCATGGGGCCGACCGCGATCCCCTGCTGGCGCAGCGGGTATGCCGCAGCGGAAAACGTGTTGCAGCCGCTGTAACCGGTGCCACGCAGGTTCGAGTCGATCTGCAGTGTGGCCTTGCGATCGGCGATCGACTTGCCGTTCATCGAAATCGCCGTCCAGGAGGCGCCCAGGGGGAAGGTTTTTTCCTGTTTCGGCGCTGCAGGCGCCTGCTCCGGCTGGTTCTGCATATCACGCGGCGACATCGCCTTTCGCTGGGCGGAAGCCGGCGACGCGATCAGCAGGGGTGCGAGGCTCAGGGCGAAGACAGCGGCGTAGCCAAGGCGTCGATTCATCATTTCTCTACCTATGCGGGGCCGGGACGATAGCCCACGCCCCGCTCTCATGGAAACGCCTAGAACCGTATCGCGTTGGGATCAACTGCGATCATTGCGACAACGTTGCTTTGCCGAGTGGCAGCGCCAGCAACGTCACGCGGCATCGCGTCGGAAATGGGGCCGGCTTCAGCCCAAGGCGGCGCCAGATGTCGCTCAGATGCGCGCCAGCAGGCGCTCCAGCAAGGGATTGGCCTTGCGGAAGACATAGGCTGGGGCGTTGACGGTGATCTCGTCAGCGCCGGAGCCGGCCAGATCGTCGACCAGTGCGAAGACCGCCTTCTCCGGGCAATGGATGGCCAGGATACCGCTCTCGGCATGCGCACCGAAGGGCAGCCGAGCGCCATGTCGCGCCACCATCTCCTCAATGGCCGCAGGCTTCGCATCGGTGAGCCGCGCGCGGATCTCCCGGACGGAACGCCCCTCCTCCTCGGCCGCGATGCGCGAGAGAATGGCGTTGGCGGCGGCGCGTGCGCGCGGGCTCCACGGCGCCCGCACCGAGGCGACGAGATTGGCCTCGGAGGCCAGCATGACACCATCGTCCAGAATCTTCAGGGCGTTGGCGGCCAGCGTCGCGCCAGTGGTCGTGATGTCGACGATGATTTCGGCGGAGCCGGCGGCCGGGGCCCCCTCCGTCGCGCCCAGGCTTTCGACGATGCGGTAGTCGCCAAGCCCGTGCTCGGCGAAGAAGCGGCGTGTCAGGTTCACATATTTGGTGGCGACGCGCAGTTTGCGGCCATGGCGTGCGCGCATATGGCTCGCGACATCGTCGAGATCGGCCATGCAGCGGACATCGATCCAGGCCTGCGGCACGGCGACCACGACATTKGCGTGGCCGAAGCCGAGCGGCGTCAGCATCTCGACGGCGGCATCGGCATCGGCCACCTGCTCGCGCACGAGGTCCTCGCCCGTGATCCCGAGATGGGCCGCGCCGGAGGCCAGTTGCGAGACGATCTCCGAAGCCGAGAGGAACGCGACTTCCGCGCCATCCAATCCCGCGATCGTGCCGCGATAGTCGCGCGAGCCACGCGACTGCACGAATTTCAGTCCGGCACGGCCGAAAAAGGCAGTGGCGTTTTCCTGGAGCCGCCCCTTGGAGGGGACCGCGAGAACCAGCGGAGCGTCGCTCATGATGTTTGTCCCGTCAGCCGGTCGAGCCAAAGCGAGGCGCCGACTGCCGGGGCCGGCTGAGGCGCACCGAGGCGACCGAGCACGTTGTCGTAGCGGCCACCTCCGGCAACGGGCCGGCCGTCGCTGCGGCCCAGGTCATGCAGCTCGAAGATGAAGCCGGTGTAATAATCGAGATTGCGGGCGAAGCCGGTCGAGAAGGAGATCTGGCCGACATCGACACCGCGCGCCGC
Source organism: Allobosea sp. 05T422_2 (assembly GCF_056396265.1). NCBI lineage: Bacteria > Pseudomonadati > Pseudomonadota > Alphaproteobacteria > Hyphomicrobiales > Alloboseaceae > Allobosea > Allobosea sp. 05T422_2. The sequence goes on from NZ_JBFTLD010000214.1 coordinate 7,884, forward strand.
AAGGAAGCCGGTGCGCTCGTCGAAGGCGTCGAGTTGCTGCCCCAGGTCGAGCGAAGCCTGGTCGGAAAGGGCCCGCAATGCGGCCGACGCCGCATCGGGATCACCCGTGACGGCAAGTGCCTGGCCGAGCACGGCCTTCACATCCTCATTGACCGGGTTCTCGCGCTCAGCGGCACGGGCCAGGAAGCGTTCGGCGATATCGCCGGCGGAGCGGCCTCCGACCGTCGAGATCCCCGCGATCGACAATACATCCTCGACAAAGGCCTTGGCCGCCTTGGGATCCTGCCCCTCCAGCGCCTTGAGCAGTCCCGCATGAGCCGTTTCGCCAGTGGCTGCAGGCGGATCGAGCGCCTCGACCGCCTCGGCCGCCTTGCCCTGCACGACCGCGCGCATCAGCCGGCGGCGCGCGCCCTGGGGCACGGCCAGACCATCGAGCAATGCGCCGAGCAGTGCGACGTCGCCCATCAGAACACGCGGCTGCGTCAAGCCAAGCGCCGCCGCCGCCTCGATCGTCAGTGCCATGATCTCGGCATCGGCTGCGGCAAAATCCGCGCGGCCAAAGGACTCGAGCCCGGCCTGTGCGAATTCACCCGGCTCACGCGAGCGCATGCGGAAGACCGGGCCGGCATAGGCATAGGCCATCGGCGCACTCACGCCCGCCGCGATGTGATCCAGCGCCACCGGAATCGTATATTCCGGGCGAAGGCACCAATCGCGGCCATCGGCATCCTGCGTCATGAAGATGCGCCGGCGGATATCTTCGCCTGAGAGATCGAGAAAGACATCGGCCGGCTGCAGAATCGCCGGCTCGGCGCGCTGATAGCCCTCAGCGGCGAGGAGCGCGATCACGGTGTCGATGCTGGCGCGTGTGGCGGACAAGGGCAGCTTCCTGTTGCGCGGCTGTCCTAGCAGCCGCGTCATGGATTTTCGATGGTTTTTAGGGAATTGGGTTAGCGGGATTTGGCGACCGACTCGTTGCCGACGGTTTCCGTCATGGTCGGGCTTGTCCCGACCATCCACGTCTTTGCCTACGATGAACGCTCAAGACGTGGATGCTCGCCACAAGGGCGAGCATGACTTTCAATCAGCCGTGTCGCTTCAGCACCCGCTTCACCCCCTCGACCAGCTCGGTCACCGGCACGGCGAACTGGGCCTCGGCCTGCCTCGCTTTGTGCTCGGCCGAATCCTTGACGTCGCGGCTGGCGGCGGCGAGTTCCGCGCCGAGGATCAGGTCCTTGATCACGATCGTGCCGGCCTCGCGCTCGGAGGAGCCCTGGATCACCGCACAGACCGCGCCGCGCTTATCGGCATATTTCATCTGGGCGTTGAAGCCGGAGCCGCCGAGATAGAGATCGGCACGCAGCAAGGGCTTGCCGTCCCCGTCCCGGGCCTGGCGGAGCTGAGACACGAATGCCTGATAGGCCGGCATATGCTCGGGCGTCTTGTTGTCCATGGCGGTCACAACGACGAGCGGCAGTTCGTTCTTCGTGTCGACCAATGGCGACTTCACCGCCTTCAGTGCCGAATAGAGCCGCGAGACGCCGATCGAGAAACCCGTCGCCGGCACCGGTTCCGGCCGGAAGCGGCCGACCAGCCCGTCATAACGTCCGCCGCCGGCGACCGAGCCAAAGCGCACGACCTGGCCGTCGTCATTGGTGACCGGGAAGGTCAGCTCCACCTCGTAGACCGGGCCGGTGTAATATTCGAGGCCGCGCACCACGGAAGGATCGATGACGACGCGGTCGGCATAGCCAGCCGCGGCGATCAGATCCGCCATCATGCGCAGCTCCTCGGCCCCTTCATGGCCAACGGGCGTGGACGCGAAGCCATCTGCGAGACGCTGTGCGGTCGCGGCATTGTCCGCGGCCCTGGCATCAAGAATCGACAGGACGCGCGTGGCCTGTTCGGCGCCCAGCCCCGCACCCTTCGTAAAATCGCCGCTCTCGTCCTTGCGCCCGTCACCCAGCAGCAGCCGCACGCCGTCGGGGCCGAACTTGTCGAGCTTGTCGATCGCGCGCAGCACGGTCAGCCGGCGCCCGGCATTCTCCTCGCCGCCAAGCCCGATCGCCTCCATCACGCCATCGAGCACCTTTCGGTTGTTGACCTTGACGACATAGTCGCCGCGCTTGATGCCGAGACGCTCCATCGTGTCGGCGGCGAGCATGCAGATCTCTGCATCGGCCGCGACCGAGCCCGAACCGACGATATCGGCATCGAACTGCATGAACTGACGGAAGCGCCCGGGCCCCGGCTTTTCGTTACGGAACACGTAACCAGCGCGATAGCTGCGATAAGGTTTTGGCAGCGCATCGAAATTCTCGGCGACATAGCGCGCGAGCGGCGCCGTCAGGTCGTAGCGCAGCGAGAGCCACTGCTCATCATCGTCCTGGAAGGAGAAGACGCCCTCGTTCGGCCGGTCCTGGTCCGGCAGGAATTTTCCGAGCGCATCGGTATATTCGACGAAGGGTGTCTCGACCGGGTCGAAGCCATAAAGCGAAAAGCTCTCGCGAATGACGGACAGCATGCGCTCGGTCGCCGCCACATCGGCAGGACCACGGTCGATGAAACCACGCGGCTGGCGGGCTTTCAGCTTGTCGGGTTTCGACATGGTTCAGGCTTCACTTCTTGAACGAGATGCGGAACAGCCCGCAGGATAGGGTCCCGCGTTCGGTAACTTGACCGGGCAACGGGGGCAAGCACGCTTGCCCCTCCCCGAGCGGGAAGCGCCTATTCGGCCGCGAACAGCATGTCCTTCTGCTGACGTGGATCACCGAGGGGGGCATCCTTGATCCCCGCCCTTGCCAGCTTCTCCGGCAGCGGCCCGCCGGTGGCCCAGTCGAGCAGCTCGGCGGTATGGACAACCGGCGTCGTCGCACCGCGGTCGGCAAAGCCCTTCGCCAGCTGTGTCATGCAGCCGATATTGCCGGTGGCGACGATCTGCGGCTTCGTCTTCTCGATATGGCCGATCTTGCGTTCGCGCAGCTGCCCCGCGATCTCGGGTTGGAGGATATTGTAGACACCGGCCGAGCCGCAGCAGATATGGCCCTCCGGCACCTCCTTCACCTTGAAGCCGGCTCCGCTCAGAAGGCGCTTCGGCCCGTCCTTGAGCTGCTGCCCGTGCTGCATCGAGCAGGCCGAGTGATAGGTCACCGGCAGCGCGACCTCACGGACATGGCGCAGCTCGAGCGTCTCGAGGAACTCGGTGACATCCTTCGCGAGGCTCGAAATCGTCGCCGCCTTCTCCGCATAGGCCGGCTCGTTGCGGAACATGAAGCCGTAATCCTTGATCGTGGTGCCGCAGCCTGAGGCGGTGATCAAGATGGCATCCAGCCCCTCGCCGTCGACCTCGGCCATCCAGGCGTCGATGTTGCGCCGGGCAAAGACGTGACTGTCCTGTTCGCGCCCCATGTGATGGACGAGCGCGCCGCAGCAGCCCTCGCCCTTCGACAGCACGACCTCGACGCCATGGCGCGTCAAAAGGCGGATCGTCGCTTCGTTGATGGCGGGGTCGAGCACCGGCTGGGCGCAGCCTGAAAGCAGCGCCACGCGCTTGCGGCGCACGGCCGTGACGGGGAAAACCTGCGGCCCCTCCATGGTCGAGCGCGCCGGCAGGCGTGCAGGCGCCAGCGCCAGCATCGCCTTCAGCCGCCCGCCGACCTGCGGCAGCAGGCCGAGAAGGCTCCCGAACGGCTTGCCGAGCATCGCCGCCAGCATCGCGGCGCGGAACCGACCGGGATAGGGCAGGATCGCAGCGAGCACCCGGCGCAACGCCTCGTCATGCCAGGAACGCTGATAGGTCTCCTCGATATGGGCCCGGGCATGATCGACAAGG
>NZ_JBFTLD010000215.1:0-11654 GCF_056396265.1 Allobosea sp. 05T422_2
CACCTATGCCGTGCTCGGCCCGGTCTTCTCCGGCCCGATCGGCGCCTCGATGCAGATTTCCCAGCGTGCAGAGATCGCCCAGTTCGTCGGCGGCGAGGCTGCCGGCCTGACMAAGCAGGGCAACCAGTACCTGTTCCKCACCTCGCTCAGCCAGGCGGCGGCGATGCCGAAGATCGCGAACTATCTGAAGAACACGGTCAAGGCGGGTTCGGTCGCCGTCGTCTGGGTCAATAACGACTTCGGCAAGGGCGGGCGCGACGCCATCCTGCCCGAACTCGAGAAGGCCGGCATCAAGGTGGCGGCCGATGTCGCGACCGAACAGGGCCAGGCCGATTTCGCCGCCGACGCCATCAAGATCAAGAACTCGAATGCCGACGCCATCTTCGTCTATCTCAACGAGGAAGAGAGCGCCCGCTTCCTGCGCGCCGCCAAGCAGCAGGGCATCAGCAAGCCAATGGTCGGCGAGACGACGCTGCTCGGCGCCAAGGTCATCGAGCTCGCGGGCGACGCTGCCAACGGCGTCAAGGGCCATGTCGGCCTCTCGATCGACGCGCCGATCCCGGCCTTCCAGGAATTCGGCAAGAAGTACCAGGCCAAGTACAACTATGCCTCCGACCATAACGGCCTGAAGGGCTACATGGCCGTCTACATGATCAAGTGGGCGACCGAGAAGCAGAACAAGTTCGACAAGAAGGGCCTCGCCGATACGCTGCGCGGCGCGACGATCAAGCCTTCGGACGAGCCGGGAATCCTGATGGAAACCACCATCGAGAGCAATGGCGACCTCGACCGCGAGAGCTTCCTCGCCGAGGTGATCAACGGCAAGCAGGTGATCAACGCGACCCTGCCCAAGATCAAGCCGTAAGACCCAGCCTCACGACGACGACACCTCGTCACGTCATCCCGGGCGACCGCACGGACGCCCGGGATCCAGAAGCGGACGCAACGCGCCGGAACTGGCTTGCGGCTCCATGCGGCCTGCGGCCGCCAGCGCCGGGGGGACGACGGCAGGTCGGAACACAGGCAGCGCCAACAGGACAAGGACGCGCCATGGCTGAATTCATCGCCTATCTCATCGCCGGCATCGCCACCGGCGCGATCTACGCGCTGGCCGCGATCGGCTTCACGCTGGTCTGGCAGACCTCTCAGACGATCAATTTCGCCCAGGGCGAGTTCGTCATGCTGCCGGCGGTGCTGGTCCTGCTCGCCATCAAGCTGTTCGGCGCGCCGATCTGGTTGGGCGCACTGATCGGCATCGCCGCCTTCATCCTGATCTTCGGCGTCGGGTTCAAGGTCGCGGTGGTCGATCCGATGATCCGGCACGGCGTCCTGCCGCTTGCCATCGCCACGATGGCGCTCTCGATCATCATGAAGGAAGGCGCCAAGGACGGCTTCTCGGCGGAGGCACAGAACTTCCCCTCGTTCGTGCCGACCCAGACGATCTCGGTCTTCGGCGCCTCGATCTCGCTGCAGCATGTCGCCATCATCGTCGTTGCATTCGCGGTGATCGGCCTGCTGCAATGGTTCGTCGGCGGCACGCGGCTTGGCCGACAGATGCAGGCCACGGCCCAGAACCCGACCGTCGCGCGCATTCTCGGCATCCCGGTCGAGCGCATGGTCCTGCTGACCTTCGTGATCAACGCCGCGCTCGCCGTCGTCGCCTCGGTGCTGATCTCACCGATCTATCTGGCAAAATTCTCGAACGGCGAGGTCATCGGCCTGTTCGCCTTCATCGCCGCCATCGTCGGAGGCTTCAACCAGGTGCGCGGCGCGCTGGTCGGCGGACTCGTGGTCGGCATCGTCGACAGCATGGCGGCGGCCTATATCTCATCCTCCTATCGCCTGGCCGTGCCGCTCGTTCTTCTCGTCGTCATCATCCTGCTCAAGCCGGAAGGCCTGATGGGCCGCAAAGAGGAGCGCCGCGTATGACCGCGCCCGCGACCGAGGCAAGCCTGCCGCAGCAGCGCGGCCGCCTTTCAAGAGTGCCGTCCCTTGCCGCCTTCGCCGACGGCACCCTGATCACGCTGATGCTCGGCGCCGTCATCCTCTGGTTCGCCCCGGCCGGCATGGGCCGCTATGGTACCTATGTGCTCTCGCTCTGGCTGGTGATGAGCATTGCCGTGATGGGCCTCAACCTGACGCTCGGCTATGCCGGCCTGAAGTCTTTGGCACAGGCCGCCTTCATGGGGCTCGGCGCCTATGCGACGGCGCTGCTGACCACCAAGGCCGGGCTGAACTGGTACGCCTCCTTTGCGATCTCGGGCCTGCTGACCTTCGCGGTCGGGCTAGTGCTCGGTTTCCCGGCGCTGCGGGTCAAGGCGCATTACCTCGCCTTCGTCACGCTCGCCTTCTCCACGCTGATCTGGCTGATCCTGCGCAACGAGCAATGGCTGACCGGCGGCGTCTTCGGGCTCTCGAACATCCCGCGCCCCAGCTTTTTCGGGCTCAAGCTCGACGGCGCGCTCGCCTTCCACCRTTTCGTCGTCATCGTCACCCTGATCCTGGCGATCGCGCTATGGTGGATGATCCGCTCGCCCTGGGGCCGCGCCTTCACGGCGCTGCGCGAGAACCCGATCCGGGCCGCCAGCCTCGGCATCGACACGCGCATGTACACGCTGCTCGCCTTCGCCATCGGCTCGGCCTATGCCGGCTTTGCCGGCGCGCTCTACGCTCCGCTGGTCGAATTCATCGACCCCTCGCCCTTCTCGCTGTCGCAGAGCTTCTTCTTGCTGCTGATGGTGGTCGCGGGCGGCGCCGGCTACCTGCTCGGCCCGTTCATCGGCGCGCTGCTCGGCGTGGTGCTGCCGGAATGGCTGCGCGTCGTCGGGTCGCTCTACCTGATCATCTTCGCGACCATCGTCATGCTGCTGCTGATCGCCTKCCCGCAGGGCGTGAGCGGCCTGCTCGAACGCGGCTGGGCGAAGCTCACCGGCAAGGGCAAGATCGGCAAGAGCGTGGCCGCCAACACCGGAGGCCGCTCATGAGCCCGGTCCTCGAAGTCTCGAACATCCACAAGGCCTTCGGCGGCATCAAGGCGGTGAACGGTGTCTCCTTCTCCGTCAAGGAGGGCGAGATCCTCGGCATCATCGGGCCGAATGGCTGCGGCAAGTCGACCCTGTTCAACTGCATCCTGGGCCAGCTCGACCCGACCGAGGGCACGGTGAAACTCGACGGCAAGGAGGTCACCGGCATGCGCCCCTCCGACCTCAACCGCCTCGGCGTCAGCCGCACATTCCAACTGCTCCAGGTCTTCCCCGAGCTCTCGGTGCGCGAGAACCTGATCCTCGCCGGCCAGGAACATGAGGGCACGATGCTCACGCGCTTCTTCGGGCGGCGCGATGCCGGGCTGACGGAGAAGGCCGACCGGATGATCGGTTTCTTCAAACTCGGCCATCTCGTCGACGCCAAGGCGGGCGGGCTCTCCTATGGCCAGCAGAAGCTGCTCGATGCCGCGATGGCCTTCATGGCGGGGCCCCGCCTCGTGCTGCTCGATGAGCCGGCGGGCGGCGTCAACCTGACCATGCTCGGCGACCTCAAGGAGCGCCTGCGCGCCATCAATGCCGAGCAGGGCGCGACCTTCGTGGTGATCGAGCACAACATGGACTTCGTCATGTCGCTCTGCACCCGCGTGCTCGTGCTGGCGGAAGGCAAGGTCCTGGCCGAGGGAACGCCTGCCGAAGTCAGGGCCAATCCACAGGTCATCGAAGCCTATCTCGGCCATTGAGGAGCGACTGGAATKGACGCCCATATCCTCGAACTCGACGGCGTGGTCGGCGGCTATGGCGCCATGACCATCCTGAACGGCACGAGCTTCAAGGTCCGGCGCGCCGCCATCACCACGGTGATCGGCCCCAACGGCGCCGGCAAGTCGACCGTCTTCAAGGCGATCTTCGGCCTGCTCAAGGTCCGCGAGGGCCATATCCGGCTGGACGGCACCGAAATCACCCACTGGAACCAGCGCAAGCTCCTGGAGGCCGGCATCTGCTATGTGCCGCAGGGGCGCAACATCTTCCCCGAGCTCTCCGTGCGCCATAATATCGAGCTCGGCGCAGTCGCGGCGGGCTCGCGCATCACCGATATGCCGAAGCGGCTGGAAGCCGCGCTCGATCGCTTTCCGGCGCTGCGCCGCAAGGCCGACCAGCAGGCGTCCACCCTCTCGGGCGGCGAGCAGAAACAGCTCGAGATCGTGCGCGGATTGCTGCTCGACCCCAAGCTCGTGCTGATCGACGAGCCCTCGATCGGGCTGTCGCCGATGATGGTGCAGGAGACTTTCGGCATTCTGCAGAATCTGCGCACGCGCGGCGTCACCATCCTGATGGTCGAGCAGAATGCCCGCTCGGCGCTGGAGATCTCCGATGAGGGGCTTGTGCTGGAGCTGGGCCAGACCAGGATGCAGGGACCGGCTGCCGATATCCTCGCCGATCCGCGCGTCGGCCAGCTTTTCCTCGGCGGCGCAATGACGGAGGCCGCATGAGCAAACCTCTCCAGATCGCGCTCGTCGGCGCCGGCCTGATCGGCCGCGCCCATCTCCTGCGCATCGAGGCCTCGCCGGATTGCTCACTGGCCGCCATCTGCGACCCGACCGAGGCGGCAAAGGCCATCGCGGCCGAGCGGAATCTGCGCTGGTTCCCGTCGCAGCAGGAGATGCTGGCAGCGATGAAGCCGGACGGCGCCATCATCGCGACGCCCAATGCGCTGCATGTCCCGGGCGCGATCGACTGCCTCGAGGCCGGCGTGCCGGTGCTGGTCGAGAAGCCGCTCGCCGAGAGCGTCGCTGCGGCGCAACAGCTCGTCGATGCCCAGGCGCGCACGGGCGTCGCCGTGCTTGCCGGCCATCACCGCCGCCACAACCCGATCGTCAAGGCGGCGCGAAGGATCGTCGGCGAAGGCGGCATCGGCCGACTGGTCGCCGTCAATGCGCTGTTCCTGATCAAGAAGCCGGACGACTATTTCGACGTCGCCTGGCGGCGCGAGCCGGGCGGCGGGCCAGTGCTGATCAACCTGATCCACGATATCGACAATCTCCGCTTCATCTGCGGCGAGATCGACAGCGTGCAGGCCATCACCTCCAACGCGACACGCGGCTTTGCCGTCGAGGACAGCGCCGCCCTGATCTTCCGCTTCAGCAATGGTGCACTCGGGACCGCGACCGTCTCGGACGTAACGCCCTCGCCCTGGAGCTGGGAGCTCAGTTCGGGCGAGAACAAGGCCTATCCGCAGCGCGAGGGCCATTGTTACCTGATCGCCGGCAGCGAAGGCTCGCTGGCCTTGCCGAAGCTCGATTTCTGGCACTACGGGGACAAGGCCGGCTGGTGGGAGCCGCTCCAGCACGAGAGCCGTGGCGTCGAGCCTGTCGAACCGCTGGCCGAACAACTCAGGCACTTCTGCGCCGTCATCCGCGGCAGCGAAGCGCCGCTGACCGGCGCAGCCGATGCCGCCCGCACGCTGGCGGTCGTCGAGGCCGTTGCAGAGGCAGCCCGAACCGGGGCAACCGTCAAGCCCGCTCCGCTGCGGGTCTTGTCCGGGACAGGTGCAGCATGAAACCGACCTCGATCGCCACCGTCTCGCTCAGCGGCGATCTTGCCGAGAAGCTGCAAGCCATCGCCGGCGCCGGGTTCGATGCGGTTGAGGTCTTCGAGAATGACTTCCTGACCTTCGACGGCAGCCCGCGCGATGTCGGCCGGATGATCGCCGATCTCGGCCTGGGCATCGCCGCCTTCCAGCCCTTCCGCGATTTCGAGGGCATGCCGGAGCCGCAGCGCGCCCGCGCCTTCGCCCGGGCCGAGCGCAAATTCGCGATCATGAACGAGCTCGGCGCCGAGCTGATGCTGATCTGCTCCAATGTCTCGCCGCCGGCCGAGGCCGGCATCGACCGTGCAGCGGCCGATCTGCGAGAGCTCGGAGCCCTGGCGGAGAAACATGGCGTCAAGGTCGGGTTCGAGGCGCTGGCCTGGGGCCGGCATATCAACGACTACCGCGACGCCTGGGAGATCGTGCGCCGGGCCGACCATCCGCGCATCGGCCTGATCCTCGACTCGTTCCACACGCTTGCGCGGCGCTCGCCCCTGGGGCCGATCACGACGATCCCCGGAGACCGCATCTTCCTCGTCCAGCTCGCCGATGCGCCCGCGCTGGACATGGATGTGCTGAGCTGGAGCCGGCATTTCCGCTGCTTCCCCGGACAGGGCGATCTGCCGGTGGCGAATTTCGTCAGGGCCGTCGAGGCGACGGGCTATTCCGGGCCGCTCTCACTCGAGGTCTTCAACGACCAGTTTCGCGCCGGCTCGGCCCGGCGGCTCGCGACCGACGGCGTGCGCTCGCTGATCCAGCTCGCCGACCAGGTCGCGCCGGAGCTGCCACCGCGCGCGCCCTGCCTTGCCGTCGAGTTCATCKAGTTCGCGCTCGACGAGGAGACGGCCCACAGCCTGGCGGAACTCTTCACCGCGCTCGGCTTCCGGCAGACCGGGCACCATGTCAGCAAAGCGGTAACGCGCTGGAGCCAGGGCGGCATCAATCTCGTGCTCAACACCGAGAAGGACGGCTTTGCCCAGTCGCATGCGATCATGCACGGGCCCGGCGTCTGTGCGATCGGCCTGCGGGTGGCGGATGTGGCGCAGGCCATGGCGCGGGCGAAGCAGCTCAAAATCGCAGCCTTCGAGCAGCCGATCGCGCCGGGCGAGATGCATATTCCGGCGATCCGTGGAGTCGGCGGCGCGCTGATCTACTTCACCGAGCCCAAGGGCGAGCTCGGCCATGTCTGGGAGAAGGAGTTCATCGCAACGGTAGATGAGCGCGCGCCCTCACCTGCMCTCCTGGACAGCGTCGACCATATCTCGCAGTCGATGGACTACGAGGAGATGCTGTCCTGGCTGCTGTTCTATACCTCGCTCTTCGAACTGGAGCGCATCCAGCAAACCGATGTCGCGGATCCCGCCGGACTGGTCGCGAGCCGGCCGATCATCAGCAGAGACGGTGCCGTCCGCTTCGTGCTCAACGGTTCGCAGGCGACACGGACGCTCTCCTCGCGCTTCGTCTCCGAGCATTTCGGCTCTGGCGTGCAACATATYGCCTTCAGCGCACCCGACATCTTTGCCGCCGTCACGGCGATGCGCGCGGCAGGGCTGTCCTTCCTCGACATCCCCGCGAACTATTACGACGACCTGGAGGCCCGGCACGGACTGGAGCCCGACGTCATCGACCGGCTGCGCGAGCACCACATCCTCTACGACCGCGACGGCGAGGCCGAGTTCCTGCAGGTCTACAGTCACGTCTTCGCCCAGCGCTTCTTCTTCGAGATCGTCGAGCGTCGCGGCGGCTATTCCGGTTTTGGCGCGGTCAATGCACCGATGCGCCTTGCCGCCCAGGCCCGCGAGGCACGCCCGGTGACGGTGCCCCGCCCCCTGCGAGACTGAAAGGCCCGGCAAGGGAAGGCCGGAGCCTGCGCGAAGGCCGAAGCATTCGTGCAGACCCCGGCCCCGGTGAGGCGCCGCAGGGGGAGGAGCACCGCAGCGCAGCTCACTCACCCACGCAGCATGTCCATAGGTGCGGCAAAATAACGGTAGCCATCGCCCGCCTTGGCCAGATTACCGAAACCCGGCCAGGCAAAGTGATAGGACATTACGGGTGTCTTGTTGGCCGCCAGCATGCCGAGCAGCTTCACGCGCGACTGTGCGGCCTGTTTGGGGTCGCTGTCATAGGCGAATTCCATCAGCGGCTTCTCGAGCAGCAGCACCGCGTGGTGGGTCAGATCGCCAAGGAATGCGAAGGTCTTTCCGCCCGAGGACACCATGAAGATGTGATGGCCGGCGGTGTGGCCCGGCGCCGCGATCGCCTGGATGCCCGGCAGGAATTCCTGACCATCCCGGAAGAAGACGATGCGGTCGCGCACCGGCAGAAGATTGGCGCGCGCGTGTTCGACGAAGGCCTTGAGAGGCGAGCCGAGCTTGCTTTCATCCGTCCAGAAATCGAAATCGATCTGGCTGATATAGATCTGCGCATTGGGGAAATTGGCCTTGCCGTCCGCCGTGCAGATGCCGCCGATATGGTCGATATGGGCATGGCTGCAGACGATGGCGTCGATATCCCCGGGCTTGATGCCGGCCTCCTGCAGGCTCTTCTGCAGGCGCCCGGTCGTCGGGCCGAAGGCCTTCGAAAAGCCCATGCCGGTGTCGAACATCACCAGCCGATCGCCAAAATTCACCACCGGAACGTTCTGCTCGAGGACGACATTGTCCTTCGGCAGGAAGTTCGTCTCCAGCATCCTGTAGACCTCGTCCTTGGCGACGCCGACGAAATTCGTGCCGGGGTCCCCGAGCGGCAGCGGCCCGTCGGAGATGACCGTCACCTCGGAAGGGCCGAGCATGAAGCGGTAGAAATAGGGCGCCTGATTGTTGGAGAGCGGCGCCTTGGCGAAGGACATGGCGCCGATCGGCATGGTCGCCCCCGCCGCAAGCGCGACAGCGCCGCTGAGGAAGCCGCGACGGCTGGCACGGCTCGGCAAGATCAGATCCCTGGACATGGCATTCCTCCTGAACGTGACCATCCGGCGTCTTGCGCCGGTTGCTGCTGCTGGGCGTTTCGGATGAGGCGCTCCTTGAAGAGGGCCTCCCGTCCTCACGCCACCTGCGAGGATGCACGTGCCGTTGCGTGACGGCCAATAAGCCTTCGCTCTGGCGCGCATAACCGAAAGCTTGGGCGCCCCCCGGCAAGAGTGTTTCAGGGAGCGCGCGACACGACGCTGATTTCACGTCGTTTCGCTGCGCCCCGCAGCGCGTTGCCGTTCAGCCGTTGCATCGCCGTGCCGGGGGTCTCTGGCCTTCGCACGCCGCGGACGCTACCACCATGCGGCGATCATTCATGGGCCGCCGGGAGAGATGAAGCCGCGATGGATCTGCGCCAGCTCCGCTATTTCACCGCGATCGTCGAACAGGGCTCGTTCTCGAAGGCTGCAACCAAGCTGCGCGTCGCCCAGCCGGCGCTCAGCCAGCATCTGCGCCATATGGAGGATGAGCTCGGCGTGCCGCTCCTGCATCGCGGCACGCGCGGCGTCATCCCGACCGAAGCAGGCGAGCGCCTGCTCGCGCGGGCCCGCTCCATCCTCGCCGAATTCGCCGAACTGCGCGACTCCGTGCGCGGCGTATCGGCCGCGCCCGGCGGCGAGGTCCGCATCGGCCTGCCAGGCACCGTCAGCGAACAGTTCAGCGTGCCGCTGATCGAGGCGGCGCGGGACCGCTACCCCGCGGTGCGCATCCGTATCGCCGAGGCGATGAGCGGCTTCGTGCTCGACTGGCTCCGCCGCGGCGAGGTCGACCTCGCGGTGATCTACTCGACCTCCGACCCCAAGGGCCTCGGCATCCACCATGTCCTGACCGAGGAGCTCTGCCTGTTCGGAGCGCCTTCGCTGAATGCTGTCGCGGCGCCGGCCGGGGGCACCGTCAGCCTGACCGAGGCGGCCAAACTCGATCTGATCCTGCCGGGCCAGGGGCACGGGTTGCGCGACCAGATCGACGAGGCCGCGCTTGGCGTCCACGCCGCCATCAACCCGGCGATCGAGATCGAATCCTACTCGCAGATCAAGCGGCTGGCGGAGCGTGGGCTGGGCTACGGCATCCTGCCCCGCATGGCCGTCAGCGCGCAGGCCAGGGCCGGCATCTTCCAGACCTGGCGGATCGACMGGCCCGCACTCCATCGTAAGGTCTATCTCGCCTACTCGACCGAGCGCCCGATGCCGGCTGCGGCGCGCGCCATCGGCCAGCTTTCCTGGGAGATCCTGCGCGGGCTGGTGGCCGACGAAACCTGGACGGCGACGCTCGGTKAGGACGGTGATCGCCCGGCCTTATACGGCTGATCGCGATTTCCTCTTTGACAGGGCTCGCATCGCGCCCGACCTTCGGCCGGCCATAGAACTCAGCCTGCCCAAGGAAACGCCCGTGAAGATCCGCGCCGCCGTCCTGAATGCCAGCCCAGTCGCCGCGCCCTATGCGCGTTCCAGGCCGCTTGCGATCGAAGAGGTCGAGCTTGCGCCGCCCGGCCCGGGCGAGGTCCTGGTCCGCGTGCGGGCCACCGGGCTCTGCCATTCCGACCTCTCGGTGATCGACGGCAACCGGCCCCGTCCGGTGCCGATGGTGCTCGGCCATGAGGCGGCCGGCGAGGTCGTCGAGCCCGGCCCCGGCGTGAACGACCTCAAGAAGGGCGACCGCGTCATCATGGTCTTCGTCCCCTCCTGCGGCCATTGCGCGCCGTGCAGCGAGGGTCGCCCTGCCCTGTGCGAGCCCGGCAACGCGGCCAATGGCGCAGGCGAGCTGCTCGGCGGCGGGCGCAGGCTCTCGGCCCATGGCCGGGCGGTGAACCACCATGTCGGCGTCTCGGCCTTTGCCGAGCATGCGGTGATCTCGCGCTACTCGCTGGTGAAGATCGAGGCCGATATCCCGCACGAGATCGCGGCGCTGTTCGGTTGCGCGGTGCTGACCGGGGTTGGCGCCGCGGTGAACACGGCAAAGGTCCGCGCCGGCGAGAGCGTCGCCGTCGTCGGCCTCGGCGGCGTCGGGCTGAGCGCGCTGCTCGGCGCTGTCGCCTGCGGCGCCGCCCGCGTGATCGCGGTCGATCTCTCCGAGGACAAGCTCCGGATCGCCCGCGAGTTGGGCGCTACCGACACCTTCAATGCCGGCGATCCCGGCGTCGTCGAGGCGATCCGCGCGGCGACCAAAGGCGGCGTCGACCACGGTCTGGAGATGGCAGGCTCGGTCAAGGCACTCGAGCTCGCCTATCAGATCACCAGGCGCGGCGGCACGACGACCACGGCCGGCCTTGCCAACCCGGCGCACACGCTCGCGCTCGCTCCGGTCAAGCTGGTCGGCGAGGAGCGGACCCTGAAGGGCTCCTATGTCGGGAGCTGCATCCCCGGCCGCGACATCCCGCGCTTCATCGACCTCTACCTGCGCGGCAAGCTGCCGGTCGACAAGCTGCTGACCAGCACGAGCGGGCTCGACGAGATCAACGAGGGTTTTGACGCGCTGGCCGAAGGCCGCACGATCCGCCATGTGATCCTGATGTAGGCATCCGCCTCGAGGCTCATGCCTTGGAGGGCGTCGGCGCGCGCCGCGCCAGCGCAGCCGCAAGCGTGGCCGCGAGCATCAAGGCGGCAGCGACCACTGCCAGCGCCGCGAACCCGGCATGATCGTAGAGCGGCCCGCGTGGTTGGCGAGCCCCAGGCGAAGGCGATGCCGAACAGGCCGTAGCGCATGCTCGATGCCGCCACCATCGCAAGATAGATGGCAGCGACCGAGGCGGGATTCGGCGCGATCTGCCCCCTCTCCCCTTGCGGGAGAGGGTTGGGGTGAGGGGTCGCGCGACGTTGGAAGGTTTGAGGCTTGCGGGGCGATAACCGGCAAGGGCACCGCGCCCCCTCATCCGGCCCTTCGGGCCACCTCCTCCCGCAAGGGGAGAAGGTGGGGCGCAATTCCCTCCCGATAACTATCGGAGAGGGTTTTCGGCGAGGTTCCGGCGCTTCACCGTGAAAGAGTCAGCCGTGCTTGTGGACGATCGTCTTGGTCACCGCGAACTCTTCCAGCGCCATGAAGCCCTTCTCGCGGCCATGACCGCTCTTGCCGGTGCCGCCGAAGGGCAGCTCGATGCCGCCGCCGGCGCCATAGCCA